>DAHUYY010000273.1 GCA_027306845.1 Vulcanimicrobiota bacterium
ACCTCGCGCAAGTGCGCAGCAAAGCCGTTCCCGAAGGCGACCACTATCTTCTAACGGGCGAGAAGATCTTTATCACGTTCGGCGAGCACGACATGGCGGAAAACATCGTGCATTTGGTGCTCGCGCGTCTGCCCGGCGCACCAGAAGGCACGAAGGGCATCTCGCTCTTCATCGTGCCCAAGATGCTCGTAGACGACGGCGGCAAGATCACCGGCCCGAATGACGTGATCTGCGCCGGCATCGAACACAAGCTCGGCATCAACGGCAACCCCACGTGCACGATGAAGTTCGGCGAGAAGGGTAAAGGCGCCGTCGGCTACCTGGTCGGCGAACCGAATCGCGGTCTGGAATACATGTTCATCATGATGAATGCGGCGCGTTTCTCGGTCGGGGTGCAAGGCTACGCGGTTGCCGATCGCGCGTACCAGCACTCGCTCGAATATGCCAAGGAACGCGTGCAGATGTCCGATGCGGCGACGCGCGACAAGACGCCCGTGCGCATCATCCAGCACCCCGACGTGCGCCGCATGCTCATGTGGCAGAAGGCGAATCTCGAAGCGATGCGTGCGCTTTCCTACGTGACGGCGGCGTCGCTCGATTTCGCGAACCGCCATCCCGACGAAGCCGTGCGCAAAAAGCACAAGGCCTTCGTGGAGCTCATGATTCCGGTCGTCAAAGGCTGGTGCACGGAGAGCGGCAATGAGACTGCGGCGCTCGGGGTGCAGGTGCACGGGGGCATGGGATTCGTCGAGGAGACCGGCGCGGCGCAGTACGTGCGCGACGTGCGCATCACGACGATTTACGAAGGAACGACCGGTATCCAAGCGCTGGACCTCGTGGGCCGCAAGTTGATTCGCGACATGGGATCGACGGCGACGGCCGTCATCAAAGAGATGGAGAAGTTTGCGAAAGAAGCTGCGCAGCACGAAAACGGCGACGTCAAAACCATCGCTGAAGGCGTGCTGAAGTCGATCGCGACGCTCGCAGAAGTCTCGCAATGGATCGGTATGAACGCCATGGGCGACCTGCGCAAAGCCTTCGCCTGTTCCGTTCCGTATTTGAAGCTGTGGGGCATCACCGCCGGCGGCTACCAAATGCTGCGAGCGGCAAAAGTTGCAGCCGAGAAGATCGCCGCCGGCGACAAGGATGCGTTCTACCCGGCGAAAATTACGACCGCGAAGTTCTTCGCATCGCATGCGCTCACGCAAGGCGCGTGGTACAAGCGACAGATCATCGACGGCTCCGGCGATGTCATGGCGTTGCCGGAAGAGGCGTTCGAACTCGACCGCAAAGCGATGGCGACGGCGTAGATCATGGCGTTCATTCGTACCGAAGATCGTGACGGGGTCCGGATTATCACCCTCGATAATCCACCCGTCAACTCCCTTTCGTTCGCTCTGTCGGGCGAACTCCTCCCCATCGTCGAAGCCGCGTCAGCCGACCCCATCGTCAAAGCCATCGTATTTACCGGCGCGAACGGCATCTTTTCCGCGGGCGCCGACATCAACGACTTCTCGATCGAGCCGACGCCGGAAACGCGCACGATTCGCGACGTGATCGCGGCGGTCGAAGGCAGCGACAAAGTCTTCGTTGCGGCGATCGAAAAGAACGCGCTCGGCGGTGGCTTAGAGCTTTCACTTGCCTGCGACTATCGCGTTGCCGATGCAAAGGCGCGCGTCGGGCTTCCGGAAATCAAACTCGGTTTGCTGCCGGGTGCGGGCGGAACGCAGCGGCTGCCGCGTCTCGTCGGTGCGCAGGACGCGCTCGACATGATGCTCAAGGGCCGCAACGTCAAGATGGACGAAGCCAAAGAAAAGGGCATCGTCGATGAAGTGGTTACGGGTTCGGTTCTTGACGCAGCGGTGAAGCTCGCGCAGAGCGCGCCGCCCAAGCGCCGTATCTCGGCGCGCAAAGTGGAACTCGGCAAAGGCATCACGCCGCAAGCCGAACCGTTCGTCGTATCGCAAGCACATAAGATGGTGCCGCCGGAAAACAGCGGCGGACTCGCCGCGCACAAGCTGATCGACGCAGTCGAAGCGGCCTTCGAACTGCCGTTTGCGTTCGGTATCGCGCGCGAAGCGCGCCTCTTCGAAGAGCTCGCGCGTTCGCAACCGTCGTTCGCCTTACGCCACGTGTTTTTCGCCGAGCGCGAACTCGCCAAGATTCCGGGACTACCCGCCGCGACCCCTGGCGACGTGAAGAAAGCCGGTGTCATTGGCGCGGGCACGATGGGTACCGGCATCGCGATCTCCTTCGCGCAGGCCGGCATTCCGGTCACCGTCATCGATTCGAACGAAGAAGCGGTCGACAAAGCGAAGCAGACGGTCTTCGGCATGTTCATGTATCAGGTCCAGAAGGGCCGCATGACGCAAGAAGAGGCCTGGAAGCTG
>DAHUYY010000274.1 GCA_027306845.1 Vulcanimicrobiota bacterium
AAGGCGTGAGTCGCCTCCTCACGTGGCGTGCGCGTCACCCCGTTCGGGCGCACGTATTATTCGTCCACGGCCTCTCGTTGCCGCAAAATCTTTTACCGACTTATTATTTCGCGCTCTTCAAAACCGTCGACGGCTACATGCGCGTCTACGTGCGCGCCGGCGGCCCGGCGTGGGCGGCGGGAATGCGCAGCGGCGAGATCGTCGATAAGATCGACGGGCGCTGGTGGTGGGATTACGGCACGTTTCAGTCCGAGGCGCGTTCGTACGACGGCAAGGCGCACTCGTTCCAAGTCCGCGTCGGGAAGCTCACGCGGCAGATCCGCCTTCGCGGGCCCGTTCTTCCAAAAGAGGTAGAAGCGCGGTTGCGCGAATAACCCGCAGATGATCGACCGAGATGAGGACGTGCTCGCATACGTACGGAGATCGCACGAACGCTACCTTGATGAGTTGAAGGCGCTGATCGCGATCCCGTCGGTCTCAGCGAACCCTCAGTATCGTAGCGATATGGAACGCTGCGCGACGCTCCTTGTGGAGCGAATGCGCGGTATCGGCTTTCAGGCGGAATTATTGGAGACCGATGGAGCTCCGCTCGCGTACGGGCGCTACGGGCGCGACCCCGCGAAACCCACCGTGCTCATTTACGGCCACTACGATGTCCAGCCCGCCGAACCGTTCGAACTCTGGCTCTCGCCGCCGTTCGAGGGCACCGTTCGCGACGGAAATATCTACGGGCGCGGTGCGGTCGATGATAAGGGGCAGGTGCTCATGCATCTTGCCGCGCTCGAAGCGCACCTTCAAGTGCGCCGGGATCTGCCGCTCAACGTCATCGTGCTCGTCGAGGGCGAGGAAGAGGTGGGCTCGCCGAACTTCGAGGGAGCACTCGCGCGTTATCAAGAGCTCTTTCAAGCAGATCTTGCGATTATCTCCGATACCGCCGTCTACGCCGCGGATACCCCAGCGCTGACCACCTCGGTGCGCGGGCTCGTTCATTGGGACGTGCGCGTGACCGGTCCGAGCGAAGACCTGCACTCGGGGTATTTCGGTGGGCTCGTGCGCAACCCGATCGAGGCGTTGGCGATGTTGATCGCATCGCTGAAAGACGAACAGGCGCGCGTGCTCGTACCGGGATTCTACGACGGCGCACCGACAATCGATGAAGCAACCGAGATTCAGATACGCGCCCTTGCTTACGATGAGAACGCGTCGGCGGCCGAGCTCGGAGTTCCGCAATTGTGGGGCGAGCGCGGCGTCCATCCGCTCGCGCGCATGTGGTATCGCCCGACGTTGGAGTGCAACGGCATTTGGGGCGGCTACCAAGGGCCGGGGCATAAAACCGTGATCCCATCGTTTGCTTGCGCGAAACTTTCGGCGCGTCTCGTCGGCGCGCAAGATCCACTCGCGGTACGCGATGCCGTCAAGCGACACTTGCTCGCACACGCGCCGGCCGGCGTGCGCGTCGACGTAGAAGATGAAGGAACGGCACGTGCGGTGCTGATCGGTCGCGACCACCCTGCGGTCGCCGCTGCCTCCAAGGCGATGCAGCGCGGCTTCGGAAAGGCGCCGGTTTTTATCGGCACCGGCGGCTCCATCACTCCGGTTGGGAGCTTCGACCGAATCTACGGCTTACCGCAAGTCATGATCGGCGTCGGGCTTCCCGACGATCGCATTCACGCTCCGAACGAAAAATTCTCGCTCAAGCAGTTCTTCGGCGGTATCGAAACGATGGCGATGCTCTACGACGAACTCGCCGAGAGTTTGCCGATGCGAGCGCGATCGGTACGCTAACCCCGCTCCGCGTCGGCATCGATGTCGGCGGTACGTTTACCGACGCCGTAGCGGTCGATCCCACCGAACGAACGGTCGTCGCGCGCGTAAAGGTGCCGACGACCCATAACGCCGCCGACGGCGTTGCGAGCGGCATTCGGGAGAGCATCGAACATCTGCTTGCAACCGGCATCGACCCGGCGCGCATCGCCTTCGTCGCGCACTCGACGACGCAGGCGACGAATGCCTTGCTCGAAGGCGATCTCGCGCGTATCGGTATTCTCGGCTTGCTCGACGGCGCCGGGGCGCTCGCCCGCATGCAGATGCATCTCGCGTCGCTTACGGCGGGGGATCGTGCGTTTACACCCGCAACGGCATTTGCCGACGCTTGCGACGAGCGAGCACAGCGCGACCGCATCGGGTCTCTGCAACGCGAGTGCGGAATCGAGGCGCTCGCCGTCACGCGCGCCTTCGGCGTCGACCGTCGCGGCAGAGAGCGCCGAGCCGCCGAGATCGCCCGCGAATTCGCACGTCCCGCGACCACCGGAAGCGATGCCAGCTCGCTCTACGGTTTGCGCGCGCGCA
>DAHUYY010000275.1 GCA_027306845.1 Vulcanimicrobiota bacterium
GGACAACGGAGCAAATTGTTGCCGTCGGAGACATTCTTGACGGCGACACCGTTACCGAAATAAGGGGCGATGAGGTGCGCTTTTCATCCGGCCTCACGGTACGCCCCGCCCGGAACGGTCCGCAATAATGCGCCGCTTTGCCTGTATTTTTGTCGTGTTTGTAGCGTGCTTCGCTTTCGCCACAGCCGCTGAAAACGATATAACACTCGACATCTCCGGCGCACCCTTAGTAGAGGTACTAGCGATGTTTGGGGCGGCCGGGCACCAGAATATTATCGCCGACACCAGCGTTCCCAACCGGCGTATCAGCGTCCATCTCAAAAATATTCCGTTCGATCAAGCATTTGATGCCGTGTTACGTGCAAATGCACTTGCAGAACGTCGCGTTGGATCGGTAACTATCGTCGGGAGCGAAGAAGAGATGGCTAGGCGTTTTCCTGATGGTTCAGATTCCCGCGAGCGCACGGTGACACTCTCCATGCATCGCGCGGATGCGGCTCGACTGGTCGCATCGGTTCGCTCGGCTGTTGATACCCATCTGACCATAATTGCCGACGAACGTACGGGGCGCGTTATTGTTGCCGGCGAGAGCGCCTCGGTTGCGCGAGCGGTTACACTCATCGAGCTTCTCGATGCGCCTGCGGGCCGGCCGGTAGCCGGAAGGTTTCCGCTGCGATACATTCGCGCAGATGATGCTAAGGCGACGTTAAAAATCGTCCTAGCACGCGCGGTGGTAGCGGTCGATGCCATGCATAACGCGCTCATTGTCTCTGGAAATGCAACCCTGCTCCGACGCGTCGGGCGGTTAGTTGCGCAGCTCGACCTCCCGAGCCCACAAGTACTGTTTGAGGTGCGCGTGATCGATCTCACCCCCATAAACGATCAGAGTAATTTCGGTTTGGAATTCGGCGGGCTCGATCTCGGTGGCCAGCCGATTCCGGCGGCTGCCACCTATGCGTTTTCCGGAGGCAGCATACCACTCAACGTCAAGCTCAATGCGCTGCTCAGCGAGGGGCGAGCCCGCATCCTCGCGACCCCGAAAATTCTCACGCTGAGCGACCGGGTCGCGAAATTGCATATAGGAGCGACCTATCCGATCGCCACCAACGGCTCGGTCTTCGGCTCTCAGAGCGTCCAATATATCGATATCGGCGTAAAATTGAAAATTCGCGCGACTATCGGTCGCAGCGGCAGCGTGATCGCCGACATCCACCCGCAATACAGCGAAATACTGGGTTTTACCGCGCAGAATTTTCCTATCATCGCCAATCGACGACTCGATTCCACCCTCCGCGTCCGTAACGGTGAAACGATCGTGCTCGGTGGTCTCTTGCGCGATGTGAGCAGCGAAACGGTGCAGCGGATTCCGTTCCTCTCGCAGATTCCGATCCTCGGTTCGTTCTTCGCCAACAAAGCGACCAACCACGAACGCGACGAAATCGTCTTCCTCATCACCCCCCACGTCATCGAACCCGGCGCGACGCCGCCTTCGAAGTAACGGCAGGCGCCCCGAGCACCGGGGCCGTAGCCTAGCCCTATGTTCCGCTACCTCACCGCCGGGGAATCGCATGGCCCCGCGCTCGTCGGCATCCTCGACGGGCTCCCCGCCGGGCTGCCGCTCGATGTCGGGCGGATCGACGAGGTGCTGCAGCGGCGTCAAGGCGGGCACGGGCGCGGCGGGCGGATGAAGATCGAGAGCGATCGCATCGAATTTCTCGCCGGCCTGCGCGGGGGCTTCACGCTCGGTTCGCCGCTCGCCGTCGTGCTGCGCAATCGCGATTTCGAGAACGTGCGCGATTTGATGGATCCGCTCACCGGTGCCGGGAAACCGCTCACCAATCCGCGCCCCGGGCATGCCGATTACGCCGGGGCGCTCAAATACGGCCACCGCGATCTGCGCAACGTGCTCGAACGCGCGAGCGCACGCGAGACCGCGATGCGCGTTGCACTCGGGGCGATCTGCGCGCAGTTCCTCGAAGCGCTCGGCATCACCAAAGCCTCCTACGTCGCGCAAATCGGCAGCGTCGTCGCGCCGGAGATCGATACGATCGATCGCGAACGCATCGAGAGCAGCGCGGTGCGCTGCCCCGACCCCGCGAGCAGCGCGCGCATGGTCGCCTTGATCGACGAAGCGAAGGCCGCCGGCGATACGCTCGGCGGGCGCTACGCCGTCGTCGTCGATGGCATGCCGGTCGGCATCGGCAGCAATCGCCAGCCCGACACGCGGCTCGACGGCGTGCTTGCCGGAGCGCTGATGGCGATGCAGACGGTAAAAGCGGTCGAAGTGGGGCGCGGTGCCGTCGGTGCAGCGCGGCCCGGTTCGGCGGCGCTCG
>DAHUYY010000276.1 GCA_027306845.1 Vulcanimicrobiota bacterium
ATTCGCTTATGCACCTCGATCTTCCGGCCGGCGTCTATATCGAACTCAAAGCATAGCGCGGCAAAAAAGCGAAAAGAAAGCGAAAGGAAAGCGGCCCGAGAAGGTACTCGGGCCGCTTTCCTTTATGCGCCCGCGGCAGCGCAGACTCGACTACGTTAGGAGGAATTGCTTTATGGAAGTGAAGCCGACCTATCTCGGGACGATGCTCTCCTTGGCAACCGTCGCTTTCGGGCTCCTCGCCGCTGGGGCATGGAACAAGTTCATTGCCGATCTTGTCGGGCGTTTTCTAAAAAACGGGAGCGGTCTGTGGGCCGAGCTACTCTACGCCGTGGTGGTGACGGTGCTCGCCGTCGTCATTATCGGGCACCTCAGCAAACTCTCTCAGAAAGAGATTGGCCCGAAGAGCTAATCAGAGCTTTGCCGCGAGCGCGGATTCGCACGGCCCGACGGAGAATGGGGCGGCTATGTCCCAGCCGCTTCATACTTCACACGCTCGCACCTACACCGGCACGAAACGTCGGATCTACCATCTGCTCGAACAGATGGGGACCTCGGGCGACCATATTTGGCCGTATGCCTCGCAACCGTTCATGCGGACGGCGGGGCCGCTTACGCCTGGACGCACTGAGGCATGGCATCTCGGGATCCACGCGCGGCTCGATGACGTGGTGCCCGAGGAGCGGATCGTCTGGCGCTTTCTGAACGACGGCGTCAACGGAACGCACGGATTTTATCTGCACACCGAGGGAAAGCAGACGACCGTCGAACATCGCGTCGATGTCGAGCTCGCCGAACCTGATGGTCGGCTCCTCTGGCGTCGCGTTGAGGACCAACAATCGCGCGCTATCGAAGGACTTTTTGAAAAGCTCGGTCGCGCCTTAAAACGTTAGGAGTCTCGTGGATCTGCGTCACGTGAGTACGAATCCCTCGGAGCTTTTTCGCCGCGTCGCCGGAACGTCGATCGCTCATGGTAGCGTCGCCGATGCCTGACGCTCTCGATTTTCTCGGTATCGATGCACTGCTCGACGATGAAGAGCGGTTAATTCGCGACACCGTACGAGCATTCGTACGCGATCGCATTTCGCCGAATATCGGCCAGTGGTTTGAGGATGGCACGCTGCCGCGCGAGATCGGCCGTGAGCTCGGCGCGCTCGGTCTTTTGGGAATGCATCTGCACGGCTACGATTGCCCCGGCGCAAGCGCCGTCGCCTACGGCATCGCGTGCATGGAACTCGAAGCGGGCGATGCGGGAGTGCGAAGCTTCGCATCGGTGCAAGGCTCGCTGGCGATGTTCGCGATCCATCGGTTTGGGAGCGAAGAACAGAAGCGGGAGTGGCTCCCGGCGATGGCTCGCGGGGAGAAGATCGGCTGCTTCGGGCTTACCGAGCCGGATTTCGGCAGCAACCCCGCCGACATGCGCACGACGGCGCGCCGCGACGGATCCGACTGGGTGATCGACGGTACGAAAATGTGGATCACGAACGGATCCTTTGCCGATATCGCTATCGTCTGGGCGAGAACCGATGAAGGCATCGCCGGTTTCCTCGTTCCGACCGAGACGAAAGGCTTTAGCAGCAACCTCATCCATCGCAAGTTGTCGTTGCGCGCCAGCGTCACGAGCGAGCTGGTTCTCGAGAACGTACGCCTGCCCGATTCCGCTCGCTTACCCGGCGCGCACGGGCTCGGCGGGCCGCTCGCCTGTCTCAACGAAGCGCGCTTCGGTATCGTTTGGGGAGTGATGGGCGCGGCGCGCAGTTGTTACGCGACGGCTCTCGATTATGCGAAATCGCGCGTGCAATTCGATCGTCCGATCGGGGCATTTCAGCTCACGCAAGAAAAACTCGTCAACATGCTACTCGAACTGCAGAAGGGCACGCTACTCGCGCTCCATCTCGGCCGGATGAAGGACGAAGGCCGCCTGCATCCGACGCAGGTGAGCTTTGGAAAACTCAATAACGTCCGCGAAGCGTTGGCGATCGCGCGGGAAGCCCGCAGCATTTTAGGTGCGAACGGCGTGACGCTGGAATATCCGATCATCCGTCATATGAACAACCTTGAGTCGGTGCTCACCTACGAAGGGACGAGCGAGATCCATCTCCTCGTCATCGGGCAGGCGATCACCGGGCTCCCCGCTTTCACCTAACGCTCGACCGAGGAGAGCTCACGATGGCCGTTCGAGAAATTGCATTCGTTATGTATCCGGTTCGCGATATGGCGGCGTCGCTCGCCTTCTACCGGGATTCGCTCGGGCTCACGCCTTCGGAGCTCGCCTCCGATGCCTGGACGGAGTTCGATATCGCGGGGACAGCCTTCGGAATCGGCACC
>DAHUYY010000277.1 GCA_027306845.1 Vulcanimicrobiota bacterium
GTGGCTTCGCAACCTACTCGGGATGACATTGGTGGCTTCGCAACCTACTCGGGATGACATTGGTGGCTTCGCAACCTACTCGGGATGACATTGGTGGCTTCGCAACCTGCTCGGGATGACATTGGCGGCTTCGCAACCTACTCGGGATGACAGAGCGGTTGTTAAATCATCCCCATATCGCGCAGCAAGTTGAGCGTGTCGATATATCGCTGCACGTGACGCCTCGTCGCATCGTCGAGCTCGAGGAAGGAGATACCGGTGCGATAGCGCTGGAGCATCGAGTCGAAGCGCGACCAACGAACGACGCCACGGAGACGGAGTACCGGTGTTGCATCGCCGCGCAACTCGAGTTGAATGGAGACCGGCGCATCTTTGACGAGCTCGGCGTTGGTAAGCATCGCCATGCCACCGAGCGCAATATCGTACGTCTCGGTGAATTCCGGGGCAAAGTCGTCGCCGATACTATACGATACAAGGAGCATATCGCCGACGCGCTCGAAGCGGCGGCTCTGTTCGCTCTCGATCTCCAATCGGTCGCTCTCGCTCGTACCGGATTCCACGTTGTTGGGCCTTGGCCGAGAGAACCGGCAATCCTGCCGAGCCTTCTGTAACGACTCGTTAAAGGCCGCGCCGAAAGCCTTGGCGTACTGTGGGGCGCGTGACACTCTTTCAGGCATTGATTCTCGCGCTCTTACAGGGTACGACAGAGCTCTTCCCGGTCTCCAGTCTTGGGCACACGATTCTCATCCCCGCGCTCTTTCACTGGACGAATATCCATCGGAGCGATCCGACCTTTCTCCCGTTTGTCGTGACCCTGCACTTGGGAACCGCGCTCGCCTTAGTGCTCTTCTACCGCCGCGAGTGGTGGAAGATCGCCGGGGCATTAATTCGCAGCGTTATTCGCGGACGCCTCAGCGACGATCCGCACGAGCGGCTCGGATGGCTCTTGGTCGTGGGGACGATCCCGGTGGGGATCCTCGGCTTGCTGTTGGAAAAAACCGTGCGCGCACTCTTCGCGAGCGCTCTGCTCGCATCGCTCTTCCTTATCGTCAACGGCGCGGTCATGTTCCTCGGCGAAGCGCTACGTCGGCGACAACTCGCCGTCGAACACCGCACGGATCGCCCGCTCGCCCGTCTCTCATGGTTTCAAGCGGTCCTCGTCGGGGTCGGCCAGTCCTTTGCGTTGCTGCCGGGCATCTCTCGGTCGGGGGCGTCGATGGTGACGGGCTTGCTCTGCGATCTCGACCACGCCGATGCCGCGCGGTACTCGTTTATGCTGGCAACCCCGGTGATCGTCGCTGCGTCGCTTTTGAAGGTCCCCGATCTGTTCCGCGCCGGCGCGCACGTAGCGCTCGTGGAATCGATCGTCGGCGGCATCGTTTCGGGCGTCGCTGCTTATTTTTCGGTCGCGTTCCTCACCCGCTATTTCCGTTCGAACGACCTGAGGCCGTTTGGATGGTATTGTCTGCTGCTCGGGTTACTCGGCAGCATCCTCGCATGGAAAGGAATTATCTCGTGAAGGTTCTTGGATTACTCGTCGCGGTGCTCTTTTTTATTCTCGCGGTCCTGAGTTGGACCGGCACCTTTCATTCAACGTTGATTTTCGGGCATAGCCCGATGCACAATTACAAGCATACGATTCTGTATGCGGTTCTCGGAGTGCTCGCCCTACTCTGGGTTCGCTTTCAGGGGAGCGAGGCTACGCCGTCGCGATAAGGTAGATCTCGCTCTCGTTCGGCGCGTAGCACTCCACCTTGGCGCGCGCGTTGCGGACGAGCGGTTCGATCTCTCCGAGGCGCGCCTCGTTGGTCGCAACGATGAGCAGGGGAAACTCCCCCGCTTCGGAGAGGAGGCCGGCGAGCGAGCGTTGATAGGCCGCCGGATCGTTCGATCTCGCTCCAAATAGCGTGTCGCGGTAGGCGTGCTCGAGCGTGAAATAGGGGTTACCCTGCCACCATGCCTCCCACATCCAAATGCGCGGATCGGCGTGGTGGAGTGCGTTGCGGGGCGGCGGGGCGAAGAGCAGTGCATCGGCTCGCTGCCGTTCCAGCGTCTGCATGACATCGCTCTGGCGGACGGTGTTGCGGCGCATATTACTTGCAACCCATCGTTCCGTCTGGCGAATGTAATACCACGCAAGTTCGCTTGGCGGGAGGTCGGGCATTTCGTCGGGTTCCTGCGCCTTTTGCAGCCAATAACAGAACACGCGCCAGAGCCCAAGGATCGCAAGCCCGGTCTGCCCGTCGCTGCGCAAATTGCGCACGTTATCGTACCAGACGCCGAGATAGACGCACTGCTCTTCG
>DAHUYY010000278.1 GCA_027306845.1 Vulcanimicrobiota bacterium
AACTTCACTCCCGAGGAGATCGAATTCGTCGTCGCTCACGAGCTCGGGCACTACGTCGAACACGACACCTATCGCTTGATGGCGGCAGCCGAAGCATTAGTGGCTATCGCACTTTTTTTCGCCGCGTCGCTTCCGGAAAATCGGGAAGGCGCCTCGCGCGAACGCCCGGTTTTTCTCGCGCGCATCTCGGCGCGGGTAGCACTCGCCTCGACGGCCCTGCGACCGCTCGTCCTCAAACTGACGCGCGACCGCGAGCGCGCGGCAGATCGCTTTGCCGTCGCCGCGACGGGTGCTCCGGCGTGGGGCATCGCCGCCTTCGAACGGCTCGCCGCCCAAAATCTCGCCGAGCCGGAATCGCCGCGCTGGTTCGAGATCCTCTTTGCGTCGCACCCGAGCCTCCGCGAGCGCATCGATGCACTGCGTCGCGTTACCGAAGAGAGCGCCGCGACCTAGATCGCCGCGTCGACGATCCGCGAGTTCCGCGTCCCCAACCACGTCGCGAGATCGGTCTTTGCCGTTACGTAGGATCCGCCGGCGAGCTCGCTGCGAAACTCCCCGAAGGTCCCGAAAGCTTCGGCGAACGCATCGTGTTTGTGGATCGATTCGTCGTTGACTTGGCTGGCAAAAAGAAACGCATCGTCGCCGAAATCGGCATAGAAATCAAGCGCTCGCGCCAGAATGCCGCGCACGACATCCTCGACAAATTTCGGGTTGTGATGCGCCTTATTGACGATGAAGAACTCGTCGGGGCGTTTGAGAAGATCGTAGGTCTCCGAGGACATCGACGACTCGACGATCTCGACGAGATCCTCCGCTCGAATCGCCTCGCCGCGCCGGTCGGTCGTCCCGATGAGCACGCTCCCTCGTCCGCGTTGGTTATGCGTGGCGCCGGGGAGTGCATCGAGCGCCCGCTCCGCCTCTTCGGCGGTAAACCCGGCCTCGAGCAGCTCGCGCTGCGAATGTTCGCGCACCATCTGCTGCGCGCACGGACACGCCGTCATACCCTCGGCTTCGACTCCCACTGCATGTCGCGTCGTCTCGCTATCGGCGTGGGCGATGCCGACGAGTGCGTAGGTTTCCACCCCGCGCTTGCCGCTGACGGGCGTCCAGCGCTCGAGCCCGAACTCGGCACGAATTTTTACGTCGGCGCGAACGGCACGCTGAGTATGGACGACGCGTTGCGCTATGCGCTCGCCTAACCGTTCGATTCGCGCCGGCATATCTCCATCGGCTAAAACGTCGAGCAGCGTCTCCTCGAGAATTTCCGAGAAGCGCGACATATGCACGCCGGCTTTATCGGGCGCAAGGTCTGCAACCATCGAAAATTCCGCATTATAGACGCGCGGCTCACCTTCCATGTCGAGGTGAATCACCCGCTTGACCCGAGCGACGCCGACGCGATTGAGCGAGAGACGGACCTCCGGCTCTTCTTCTTGCCGATTCGAAAGAAAGTGCAACGAGCGCTCGAGTCTCCGTACGCCGTTGCTGCCATGCGATGCAACAAGTTCGCGCAGCAACCTACCGCTGGTACCATCGCGCAGGTCGGGGGCGATCTCCGCGAGCGGAAGCAAATCGAAGATGCGTTCGGCGATATCGGGGCGCACGGTTCCCTGCGCCACCGTAATATCGATATCGATCGCTCGCGCGGCGAGCGGTTCGTGCCCGGCTCGGCCGACGGAGCGCTCCACGCCCGCGGCATACAGGACGAAGTCGTCGATATCGAGCGGTCCGCGAATTTCGGCGGCTACGTTCAAAAATGCCGGTCCTAGAGCGCCGTTCGCCGGTGCGCTTTCATAAAAACCGGAGAGTGCGAGCACTTCCACGCGCGTGCGGAGACGCTGTAACGCGCTGAGAATATTCGCTTGGCGGTCCCCGAGGTTCGAGCCGAGACTGATATGGAACTGGTACACGCTCTCTCGTTTCCGGCCCGGCCCATACGTTCCCCGCAGCGCGCGCCAGGACACCGCTCTCCCGCGCGTAAAAGAGTCGTCATGGCCGATATCTCCACGAGCGTAGCGCTCATGCCGTTTCGCCTCGACCCCGTCCTAACGCCCGCGATTTGGGGCGGGAACGCTCTCGTTCGCCTCTTCGGCAAGCACGGTGACCCAAACGAGCGCATCGGCGAATCGTGGGAGTGCTGGGAAGGCAGCCGCGTCGTCGACGGTCCGCTCGCCGGCAGCACCCTTTCTTCGTTACGGGCGAGCCTCGGTGCGCGCTTGATGGGAGCGCTCGACGTAGAGCGCGTCTTCCCGATCCTC
>DAHUYY010000279.1 GCA_027306845.1 Vulcanimicrobiota bacterium
GACCTGGTGAACGAAGCACCCACGGTGAGCAAACGGGTGCTCGTCGTTGACGATGAACGCCAGATCGGGGATGTCCTGTCCGCCTATTTACAGCGGGAAGGCTACATCCCGGTCGTGGCCGAGACGCTGGCAGGGGCGCTGAGTGAGATCGAGCGGCAGCTCCCCGATCTGCTGCTTCTCGATGTCACCCTCCCCGACGGCAGCGGGCTCGACCTGCTACGATCGCTCAACGAACAGTCGATCCCAACGATCATGCTGACCGCTCGCGGCGACGAAGTCGATCGTGTCGTCGGCCTCGAGATGGGCGCCGACGATTACATCACCACGCCGGTCTCTCCGCGTGAAGTCATCGCGCGGGTTCGGGCGGTTCTGCGACGCAGTGAAGAACGCGACCGGCCGGGCGGGCGCCATCGGCTGCACGTGCTCGATCTCGCGATCGACGGTGACGCGCACGAAGCTCGGCGCAACGGTGAAAAAATCGATCTGACCCCTTCGGAATTTCGCATTCTTAGCGCGTTAGCACGCCATCCCGGGCAGGTCTTCTCGCGCGTGCAACTCCTCGATGCCATCGGCGACGATGGGTCGATCTACGAGCGAACGCTCGACCGGCATATCAACAATCTTCGCCGCAAGATCGAGATCGATCCGCTCCACCCGCGATACGTGCTAACCGTCTTCGGAGTGGGATATAAGGCCGCTCACGAGTGAGCGATTCGGTGAGTCAACGGCTGGTTCACGCACTCGACCTCGCGACGCTCGGCGATTACGACGCGGCGAAGGCCGAACTCGAACCGCTCGAGGACCCGATCTCGGGGCGACTATTGTTATTCATTCAAGGGTTGGAGGAACGCGACCGTCGCGATCGTCGCGCGCGTTCGATGTTGCGCCATGAGGTCGGCAACGCGCTTTCCATAGCGCAGTCGAATATCGAGGGAATCGTCGACGGCGTTCTCGATCTCGAGCCCGCTCGACTGGAGGGGATCCGCGATGCGATCGTCGGTGCCGGACGTCTGCTTGCCGAACCTCCGAAATCCGAGATCGCCGAGTCGCCGTCGGTAACGATCGCGCTCGCCCCGCTCAACATTTGCGCGCTCATCGGTGCGCATGCCGCCGCGACGGCGGGAATGGCGGAGGCGAAGGGAATTCGAATTGTCTACGAGACCTGCGGCGAGCGGAAGATCTCCTGCGAAAACTATTACGGCGACGCGATGCGCGTCGGCCAAATTTTGCGCAACGTGCTCATTAACGCGGTGCGCTACACGCCGCCGGGCGGAACGATCGAACTGCAGTGCAATCAAGAAGGGGGACGACTGCACGTCCGCATCAACGACAGCGGCCCCGGAATCGCACCGGAGGATCGGGAGCGCGTCTTCGAACCGGGTTTTCGCGGTGCCAACGTCAGTGCGGCGGGGAGCGGCCTCGGGTTAGCGGTCGTCCGTCAGCTGACCGAAGAGCTCGGCGGGCACGTCGACGTTCGCTCGCGGCCGGGGAGCGGGGCGACCTTTTGGATCGATCTTCCTATGGTCTCGCTGGCGAAGAAGGCGGACTAAGTCAGCCCGCGAGCGCGGCGCGCGGCGCTCTCCTCGCGTTCGCGAATCGTAGTGACGAGACGCGTCGCGATGCGCTCGAGCAGATCGCGTAAGCTCTTTTCGGCCGCCCCATGGAGCACCGTCGCATCGAAGCGTTCGCCGAGCGCGCCGAACGGCGCGTTATATTCGCCTTGGAGCCAGAGTTCGGAGCTCGCGCTTCCGACCGGGTTGAGCGTCATCGTTCCATGAAAGCGCGGGAAGAGCCCCGGATGATCGGCGGCCTCCATCTCGATGCTCGCCTCCCATCGGACCGGTGCGAGTTCGACATGCGTGGTGACGGGGATGCGGAGTTCACCCTGAACGGGAAGGTGGAGCGAACGGAGCCCGACGGCGAGTGCAAGTTCGTCGAAGGGTGCGTCGCGGCGTCCGAGCGCGGCGAAGAGCTCCATCGCTTCATCGCGAGCAGCCGATGCCGGAAGCGGCAAATCGACGTGCATCTCGACGGGTTTCATGATGCCTGTGGTGTTGCCGTTCGCTCCTCGATCTCCTCGGCGAGATCGGCAAGAAGTTCGCGTGCGGTCGCCGATGCGATGCGCGCGCCGAGTACGGCGTCGAAGACGCGCCCGAACTGGCCGAGCGGAGGCTCGTACTGGCCGTCGAGCTCCAGCGTGCAGCCGCCGCCGTCGCACGAGCGAATCGCGAGCATTCCTTCGAAATCAGGGTAGGGGC
>DAHUYY010000027.1 GCA_027306845.1 Vulcanimicrobiota bacterium
CGTTCGCTGCGACAAGTCGCGCACAGGAGAGGCCTCGGATGCTTGGAAAGCAAGCTGGAAGAGATGGCAGAGATTTCCACCGGTAACCCCGTCGGCGATAAAGGAGCCTTCGTGCGCGATATGTTCGCGACGATCGCCCCCCGCTACGACCGCGCCAATCGCGTCCTCACCGGCGGGCTCGACGAGCTCTGGCGGCGCCGCGCGATCGCTCTTCTCGCGCCGCCGAAAGGCGCGCGGCTCCTCGACCTCTGCTGCGGCACCGGGGATCTCAGCTTCCATCTTATGCGCCACGATCCCGAAGCGCATATTACCGGCATCGATTTCTGCGACCCGAGGCTCGCGCGAGCGCGCGAGCGCGCGCGGCATGCAGGCAGAGGGAGCGCCGAGTTTATCGAAGGCGACGTAACGGCATTGCCGTTCGCCGACGCCTCCTTCGACGGGGCGATCATGGGCTTTAGCTCGCGTAATATCGTCGATCTCGATCGCAGCCTGCGAGAGATCCATCGCGTTCTTCGCCCCGGCGCGCGTTTCGTCAACCTCGACGTCAGTAAGGCGCCCAACCCGCTGTGGAAGCGCGCCTTCGATCTTTATTTTTACGGCGTCGTGCCGACCTTGGGGGGATGGATCGGCGGCTCCAAGAGCGCGTACACCTACCTTCCGCAGTCGCTTCTCCACCATCCGAACGCACCGACGTTGCGCGAGCTTTTCACGAGCGCCGGCTTTCACGATGCGGGGTATATCGCATTGATGGGCGGTTCGATCGCCGTGCATTACGGAACGCGATGATCGATTCCGTACGCGACGACTCGTCGCTCTCGCTCGCCGTCGAAACGTTCTTCCGCTCGACGTTCTCTACCGAGAACCCGCTCATTACCGAGGCGGTGAAACGCATGCTCGCCGCCGGCGGCAAGCGGTTGCGCCCGCGCATGACCTTACTCGCCGCGCAGGCCTGCGGCGGCGACCCGCTCGAGCATCTCTATCTTGCAGCGTACATGGAACTCATCCACGTCGCCACGCTCATCCACGACGATGTCGTCGATAACGCGCAGCTGCGTCGCGGCGTCAACGCCACGGCAGTCGATTACGGTAACCGCATCAGCGTGCTCGCCGGCGACTATCTCTTCGCCTGGATTTTCAAGAACGTTACCGCGAATTACGCTGCCCCGATTCCGCATATTCTCTCGGCGACGCTCGCCGATATCTGCGACGGCGAAGTTTTGCAGTTGCGCGCGCTCGGCGATTTAAGCACCAACGTCGCGCAGTACACCGAGGTCGCCGAAAAGAAAACGGCCTCACTTTTTGCAGCCTCGGCGGCCTGCGGCGCGATTGCCGCCGGCGGAAGCCGAGAGATGGTCGAGCATCTACGCGCGTTCGGCCGCTGGTACGGCATCGCGTTTCAGATGAACGACGATTTGCTCGATCTCACTTCCGACGAAACGAGCATCGGAAAACCGGTCGGGAACGATCTGCGCGAACGGAAGATGACGATTCCGCTTATTTGCGCGCTCGAACGCGGCGACCGTGACTTTTTCGACCGCATCTCTCGTTTCTATGCCGGATCGGAGGGCGACCTCGAGATTCCGGCGATCGTTGCGCTGATCGGAGAGCAGGGCGGCATAGAAGCGACCAAGCGGCTTCTCAACGCGGCGCTCGATAGAGCGGAGGCCGAACTCGATGCCCTACCTTCTTCGACGGCGCGCACGGAATTGCGCGCGCTCGTCGAACCCTTGCGTTAACACCTCAGAACGGAGCCTCACCTTATGTACCTGCATCCTATTCTCGCCTTCATCGATATGCCGATTTTGATCGGTATCGTCGCACTGGGGGCGTTGCTCTTCGGCGCGGACAAGCTTCCGAAACTTGCGCGCAGCGCCGGGCAAGCGAAGAAAGAGTTCATGCTCGGGCAGATGGAGGCCGACGAAATCGCCGCGAAAGCGCGCGAGGAGGCTCGCGCCAAGAGCGAAGCTGCCTCGAGCGCAGAGGCCGCCGCCCCTCCCGCCGAACCCAAGCCGTAACCCGATAGCGACGTAGCGCTCGATGATCGCCACGCCGGAACCGGCGCACGATCCCGAGTGGGATCCGAAGGAGATGCCCTTCACCGAGCACCTCCGCGAGCTTCGGTCGCGCCTGCTCGTCTCCATCGCCGCCGTCGGCGCGATCTCGCTCTTGCTTTTCTGGCCCTCGCAATACGCGATCCCGTGGCTGGTGCGCGCGTATTTCCACGGCATCACCCTCCACGCGTTCGGCCCCGCCGACGTCATCCTTACCGAATTCAAATTCTCGATCGTCGGCGGCATCGTCTTCGGGCTGCCGGTTCTTCTCTACCAAATTTGGATGTTCGTGGTGCCTGCGGTTCACCCGCGCACCCGTCGAATGGTCTTTGCGTTTATCGCCCCGTCGATCGGCCTCTCGCTGCTCGGGCTTGCATTCGCGCATTTTATCGTGCTTCCGCGCGTCGTCGCCGCGCTTGTCGCCATCACCGATAAGGTCGCGACACCGACCTTCGGCCTCTCGCAGACGCTCGGCTTCATTCTTATTCTGCTCGGGCTCTTCGCGCTGATCTTTCAAACGCCGATCGTGTTGGTAGCCCTTGCTCGCTTGGGCATCGTGAACGCTGTGCTGTTGCAGCGCTTCCGCCGCCAAGCGCTCTTTGCGTTCTTTGTCGGCGGAGGGATCGCCGCGCCCGACGGCAACCCCGTGACGATGGCGCTGCTGGCTATTCCTATGTACGTGCTCTACGAAGCGAGCATTTGGGTGATCGTCGTGTTGGAGAAGTCGTGGCGCCGCAACGATGGTGGGGCGTACGGTCGCACGTGAACCTCCGATGACCGATGCCGTTAGAAATCTCTATGCCGACTTTATCCGAACCTTCGGAAACGTGCTCTTTGCCGTCTCGCTCTTCGTCGTCTGGGGGATACTGACGCTCATCGGCGTCATCGTCGACCAAGGAAAAGCACCGAGCGCCTATTATTCGGCCTATGCCGCTCCGATCGCGCGAGCGATATTACGGCTCGATTTCAACAACGTCTACCACAGTTGGTGGTACGTCGGCATCATCGCCCTTATTCTCACGTCGCTTGCCGTCTGCACCTTCAAGCGCGTTATTCCCGCGCGCTTACCGGCGCTTCGCCCGGTGAAGATCGATGCAATTCCCCTACATGCAACGATCGACGTTGCCGCTCCGGTCGACAGCGTGCGCGCAAACGTCGAACGTTTCTTCGCGCAGCGCGGCTTTCTCGTGCGCAACCGCGAATTCGGCGGCATCGAATGGAGCTTCGCCGACAAGCAAAATTGGGCACGCCGCGGGGTGCTTATCGCGCACCTCGGGTTCGTCATTATCGCCGCGGGCACGACGCTCTATTGGGCGTTCGGCTTCTCCGGCGACACCGCGATCCTCACGGGGCAAACGGTGACGATCCCGCGGAGCGGTGCGACGATCCATCTCGACCGCTTTCGCTATCGCATCGATCCGATCGCTACGAAGACCGGCATCGTTTATCAGCCGATCGATTACGTTTCGCACGTAATGGCAAGCGGCAAAGACGGCATCGCCCACCCCTATACGATTCGCGTCAATCACCCCATCAACATCGACGGCACGAATTACTATCAATCGAGCTACGGGTTTGCCGTCCGCTTCACGTTGCTTCATAACGGGCGCGTCGTCTCGCTTTCGGCGCCGCTTTACGCCGGCGACACGTTGAAAATTCCCGGCACCTCGCGGAGCATCGAATTTCTGCGCTTCGTCCCGACGATGGATCCGCAAACGAAGATGCCCTCGCCCGATCCGCGCATCGGCAACCCGGCGGTCGCGCTCTCGTTGGTTCAGAGCGGCACGAGCGAGGGAGCGGCGCTCGTTCTCATGCATCGTTCGGTCGACGTCGGTGACGGATGGAGCGTGCGCCCGCAACGTTACTTGATGTTCACCGGCATTCAGTATCGGTACGACCCCGGCGTCGATTTGGTCGGTATCGGGGCGTTCGTTCTGCTCGTCGGGCTCATCGTCTCGTTCTATTTTCTTCCGGCACGTTTTTACGTTCGCGTCGACGCTCACGGCGATGGCGCGAAGGTCGGCTTGGCCGCGACCACGGTTAAAGGTTACGATATCTTCGCGGAGGAGTTCGGCGCGCTCGTCGAGCGGCTACGAACCTCGCTGCAACCAGGAGGCTAACATGATCCACGGTATGCCCATCGACGAGCTCTTGCTCGTTACCGCAATCGCTTCGTACGTTATCGGCGCGCTCGCCCTCTTCGGATTCTTCCTCGCGCAAGTTCCGTTTCTGCGAAACCTCGGCGCGACGCTTGCGATTATCGGGGCCGTCGCACAGTTCGCTCAACTCATCGCGCGATACGAAATTTCGCATATTTGGCCGCTGTTAAACCTCTACGGATCGCTCTCGCTTTTCTCGGCGATGTCGGTTGCGATTTTCGTGATCTTCGCGTTTCGCTATCGCCTCTGGTTTGCCGGCGGTTTCGTGCTCGCCCTCGCCGCGATGTTTCTTACCTACGGCGTGACCTGGAACGAAGGCGTGATGCCGCCGGTGCCGTCGCTGCAGTCGTATTGGGCGAAGGTCCACGTGCCGATCGTCGTCACTTCGTACGCCGCGTTCTTAGTATCGTTCGTCATCTCGGCGCTCTACCTCGTACGCTACTATGTCGAGCGGCGCCGCGGTGCGGCGATGATGCTTTCGGCCTCGGTGGAACCCGGCACGGCGGGCGGCGCGACGGCGACGCTCTCCGGCCCCAACGACGGGGTCTCGGGCTGGCTCGCTTCCTTGCCGACGCTGCCGCAGCTCGACGTGCTGGTCTATCGCTCGGTCGCGGTAGGGTTACCCTTGCTCACGCTGGGGATCATCACCGGGGCTCTCTGGGCGAAGGAGGCCTGGGGCGCATACTGGCAGTGGGATCCGAAGGAGACCGCCGCGCTCTTTTCATGGATCATCTACGCCGCCTACATGCATCTCCACACCCGCAATCAATGGCGCGGGCTCCGCACGAGTTGGGTGAGCGTCATCGGTTTTCTCTCGATCATTTTCTGCTACCTCGGCGTCAATATCTGGATCAGCGGCCTCCACAGCTACAAGGTCTAGCTCGCTCGCCGGTAAGGCGTCGCTAGTCGTAGGGAGGCCAGCCCCGGTGCGGGTAGAATCCGCACATATCACCCTCTTTGATGAATTTGCAGGAGAGCATCGTGTCGAAAGCTGGAGACGCCTCATCGGGCGTCCACCGTGGTGCGCCCAGCGCCTACGACGACCCCGGAACCCCCGAAGAGATAACGCGCCGTCGCTTTATGGCAAACGCCACCTTGGCAATCGGCGGAGTGATCGGCCTCTCGCTGGCAATCCCGATCGTCGGCTCGCTGATTCCCGACGCAAACTCGAAGGGGATCTGGTCTCCGCTCGACGCCAAGGAATACGCGCAACTCGACAGCGCGACCAGCACGCCGATCAAACTCGATTTCACGCTCAAGGGGAAAGATAACTATCTTCCCGAGCAAGATTCTCCCGAATACGTCTGGGGCATTAAAGTCGACCCGGCAAAATTTGAAGCAAAGCGCCCGAACCTTTTCAAGAAAGGCTCGCCGGCCGGCGTTCCCTACGATGTCATCACGATGAATTTCGTCATCATGTCGCCGATCTGCCCGCATCTCGGCTGTCGCTTCAACTGGAACGCCAGCGCGAACAAGTTCCTCTGTCCGTGCCACGGTTCGCAATTTAATTTCGACGGCACGCATGAAGCCGGCCCCGCGCCGCGCGGGCTCGACCCCTTGCCGCTGCGCGACCAGAGCGGCCAGGCCGAAGTGATGTGGATTCACTACCGCTCGACGACGCCCGATCGCATCGTCGTCTCCTATCTCGCGTAGCTGCACGAAACTCACAAGGAAGAGCGATATGCTGAATTGGATTGAATCTCGTACCGGCTTCATCTCGATGGCGAAAGATTTCCTCGTCGAAGATATCCCCGGCGGAGCGAGCTACTGGTACGTCTTCGGGAGCGCGACGGTCTTCGCGATGATCCTCCAGATCGTCACCGGTATTTTCCTGACATTCTTCTACGCACCATCTGCGAATACGGCTTGGGAATCGACGGCGTGGATCTACACGCACTACTGGCCGCATTTAATTCTTGCGATTCACTATTGGGGCGCCTCGGCGATGATCGCGCTCGTCTTCTTGCACCTGCTGCAAGTGCTCGTTTGGGGCGCCTATAAGTCTCCCCGCGAACTGCAGTGGGTCGTCGGCGTCATTTTGCTTCTCGTGACGCTCGTGCTCGGACTTACCGGGTACTTGCTGCCGTGGGATATGAACGCCTACTTCGCCTCGCAGGTCGCATTGAACATTACCGGCACCGCTCCAATCGCCGGCCCGATGATCCAGCAGATCGCGCAGGGCGGCGGCGCGATGGGCACCGAGACGATCAATCGTTTCTTCGGTCTCCACGTCTGGTTGATGCCCGCCGTCATGGTTCTGCTCGTCGGCGCTCACCTCGCAATCTTCCGCTGGAACGGCCCCGCCGGCCCGATCGCCGAAGATCCGCGCAAGCTGAAGAACGGGCGCTTCTGGCCCGACCAGATGTTCATGGATGGTTTCGCGTCGCTCATCATCTTCGCGATTATCGTCGCACTCGCGTTCATCTCGCCGCCCTTCCTCGACGCGAAGGCCGACCCGACGAACACCTCGTTCATCCCGTATCCGGCGTGGTACTTCCTCGCACTCTTCGGATTGCTCAACGTCGTCCCGCCATCGCTCGACCTGCTCGCAACGATCGTCGTTCCGACGCTCTTCCTGATCGTCGTTATCGCGATCCCGTGGCTCGACCGCAGCACGACGCGTTCGCTCTCCGCGCGCGGCGGCATCATCGTCAGCACGATCGTCGCACTCGTTGCAATCGTCGGGCTCTCGATCTACAGCCAGACCTCGATTCAAGCGAAACAGGCCGCCGCGCCGCCATCGCCGACCGAAGCGCAGGTGCTCGCGATGGCGAACGCACCGAGCGCCGCAGCACCTTCGGCTGCAGCGCCGGCCGCTGCCGCGGCTCCCGCCTCCGCTCCGGCGGCAAACCCCGCGATCGCCGCGGGCGCAACGGTCTACGCGGGTACCTGCGCCGGATGCCATGCCGCGAACGGCATGGGGCAACCCGGCGCGATTCCGCCGCTCGCCGGCAATCCGTTCGTCACCGGGGATCCCCACGCGGTCATCGGCGTGCTCCTCGACGGCAAGAACGGCGCGATCACCGTCAACGGCGCCGCCTTCAACGGGCAGATGCCCGCCTGGAAAGGCACGCTCTCGAATAAGGATATCGCTGCAGTCATCAGCTATATCCGCGCCGGCCTCGGGCCGAACAAGGCCTCAGCGGTCACCGAAGCCGAGGTCGCGGCCTACAAACCCTAGCGGAGGCATCGAGCCCCCAAAAAGAGCGGCCCCCGTTGGGAGCCGCTCTTTTTTCTATGCTTGCTTCGAAAAACGCGCCGACGCTTGACTTGCTGAAGGAGAGAAGCGGGCATCTGTGGGAGCACGCCCCATGAAACGCACGCTCGTTATCGCGGCGCTCCTTGCCTTCTCAGCCTCGGCAGCGCTCGCCGCCCCCGCCGTCCCGGGCCGCGCCCAGCTCAAGGGCGATATGGTTCGGATGAACCAACAATTTCACATCACGGGCTTCAACTACCGCATCCACGCGATTCGCTGGGTTGCGCCGAGCGATCCGTTCGCGCAGGCAATCGTTTCGTACGTTGCCTCGGTATCGGCGCCCAACGGCTATCTCGTCTTCGAAGTGCCGCTGAAAAATACGCAGAGCGGCGAGGCCGGAGTGCCCGGGCTCGATATCACCGCGTTCTATAAAGACGGTACCAGCGCGACGAGCAACGAGACGCCCTTTTCGAAAGCCGGCGCTCCGTTAACTTCGCAAAATATCTTTCCGGGTCAAGGCATAACGGTCTATTACGCGATCGTCGGCCTTCCAAAGCCGACGAAGGGCAATCCGGTGGTGAAACTGCTGCTAAAATATACGGCGAATAACGATCCCGGTTATCCGCCCGTCTATCGCATGTTGCACCCGGTCGTGACACCGTAGCATGCATTTACTCGTCGCTGCGGCGTTCGGTATCGTCATCAACGGTACGATCTCCGTCCGCGTTCGCGACGCCGATAGCGGCGAAAACGGCGCGTACGTTCAGCGTATTCGCAATGCCCGCGCCTCGATCGGTCGCGGCATCCTGCAGTTCGAAGGACCCGCACTCTTTACGGTGAGCGAGAGCGAGCCGCCCTGTAGCGGAACCTACGGCGATGCAACGACGCCGCTGCAAGCGTCGATCTTCCTGACGCGAAACGCACAGAAAGAATTTCTCGGAACCCTGCTCGCACCGGGTCAGCTTCTCGGGGGAGGCGAGGGCTCCACACCGCCGTGCGGCATCGGTTTCGCCGGCCGATTCCCCAGCGGACGGGTCGCCCCGCCGCAGTTACCCGCACGCATCGGCAAAACGACCGAATGGAAATTCACGGTGCGCGGCGTTCGCGATGCGACCCCCGGGAGTAACGCAATCGAAGATTGGAGCGTCGACCTTCGCTTTACCGCCCGCCCGTAGGCTCCGTCGACGCGAGCGCGATCTCGCCGGAGAATGCATGCACGCAATCGCCGCCGACCTCGATCTGCACGATTTCCGTTCCCCCCCACGATAACCGCGCGTGGAGCGTGCTCGTTCTTCCGATCCATCGCCCCTGTTCGACCGTCACCTCCGCGCACTCCGGGGCGAGCGCACCCGACGCGGCGAGAAAATGGAGCATCGGCGCGACCGCACTTCCGGTCGCCGGATCTTCGCCGATTCCATCGGCGAGCGCGGCGAACATACGCACCGAAGCGCGCCCCGACTCGTAGAAGATCGCGAGAACGTTTCCATCGGCGATGCCGGATTCGAGATGCGCGCGCAGCGCGCTGCGGTCGAGTTCGATTTTTTCCGACGCATCGATAGTCGCGATGCGGACGCAGAGGAACGGCCCCACCATGCGTGCGGCCCCGACGATCTCCGCACTCGCAATTCCCAGCCCCGCCGCCAAGGACGAACGCTCGCCGAGCGGCGCACCGAGCGCGGGCGTCGGAGGGCGCATCCAGAAACGCCGCCCATCGCGCCGCACCGGAACCAGCCCGATCTCCATCTCGAACGCGAACTCCGATGCATCGAGCAGCCCAAGGCGGTGCACCGTCCACGCCGTCCCGATCGTCGGATGCCCGGCGAACGGCAATTCCCGCCCCGGCGTAAAGATGCGTACGCGAAACGCCGCGCGCGGATCGCGCGCCGGCAACACGAAGGTGCTCTCGGAGCAATTCATTTCTCGCGCGAACGCTTGCATCGTCGCGCTATCGATTCCATCGGCGTTCGGTACGACCGCGAGCGGATTACCGCCGAAGAGCCGGTCGGTAAAGACGTCGCATTGGTGGAAAGCCGCGATCATCGCGCCGTGCAGGGCGCCCCGCTATATTGCATGACGGCGACATTTCCGCTGCGCGCGATCACTCGCGTCGCACGGCCGAAGCTCGGTTGCGACGCAACCGAGGTGCCGGTGTAGAACACGAACGCACGCGGCGCCGCACAGACGACATCGCGCAGGGTCGGCATATCGGCACCGACGTCGGAATTAAAGAGGGCGAGCAACGCGACCGGGGGTTTCGTATAAAAGAGCAACGAACCGCCGCCGACGATTCCACCGTCGACGACGACGTCGCCGGGCCGGCGCAACGCGTCGACGATCCGGGCGAGCCGGGGCACGGGTTTGAAAAGCTCCGCGCGCGGAAGCGCGACGAGGCCGAGCACATCGATCGCCACCGCCATCGCCAACGCCAGCGCAAAGGGCGCAAATGGAGCGCTCGTTCTTCGCATCAACATCGCCGCCATGACGATGCCGCCGAGTGCGATGGTCGCGCCCATCGCGACCAATGCCGGGCGCAACACTGCAAGCGGTTCGCCGAGGTGATTGTCGCGAGCGAAGAGCGCCACCGCGATCGCCAATAGCCCGATCACCAGCGGCACCGCTAAGGTTGCGACGAGCGCCGCGCGGACGCGAGAGCGTTCCAGCAAGCCGTCGAGATAGATCGCGCAGATGACGGCGAGCGCCGGAAATTCCAGAGCGATATAGTTGGGCAGTTTCGTGCGCGCGAATGAAAAGAAGAGAAACGGCACGACCGCCCAGCAGAATGCCAGACGCAACACGCGCGCCCGCTCGTCGTTCTCACCGAGCCGCAGCCGCGAGATTCCACCGACGATTGCGCTTGGTAGTAATGCAATCCACGGAAAGAAACCGACGATTAGAACCGGTAGGTAATACCAAGCCGGTCCCGACTGGTTCTCGATCACTCCGGTATAGCGACCGATCGTATAGTGCCCGATGAGGGTGACGACCGAAGCGATGCCGGTGCGCGCGACGAGCGCCGTAAACCACGGAGCGACCGTGGCGACGAAGGCGAAGGTTCCCCACCACCACGTCGAGAGGGTCGGCCACGCGATGCGTTCGATCTTCCCGCTCCAAAACGCGTACGGCAGTAAGACCAGCAATGCAACGACCGGCGCGACCGGGCCCTTCGCCAAGAAGCCGAAGCCCGCTGCGACGGCACCGAAGATATAGTAGCGACGTTTGACGGTTTGCAGCCCCCGAAACCACCAGAAGACCGTCATGGCGACCGCGCAATCGAGCAACGCATCCATGATGGCGAGGCGCCCGATGATCGCCTGCATGAGCGAACTCGAGAGAATCGCGGCGGCGAAGACGCCGACGCGCGAGCCGAGCTGTCGCGCGACCGCATAGCCGGTCATCGCACCCATCGCGATCGTCGCCAATGCAGCCGGCAGACGCATCGCAAAGGAGGTCAGCCCGAAAATCTTCGCGCAGATCGCCGCCAACCAGAAGTAGAGCGGCGGCTGGACGAACCACGGCACCCCGTTGTAATGCAGCACGATCCAGTCGTGGGTGAGGAGAATCTCCCGCGCGACCTCGCCGTAGATCGTCTCGCTATTGTCCCAAAGGGTGCCCGCTCCGAGCCCCGGCAGCACCAGGAGCGCCGAGGCGAGCGCGCCGAGAAGCGCAGCGCGAGTGGGACGTTGCATGCGCGGAGCAGAGTTTCGCACGGCGGTGCGGAATCCATGCCGCATCATGTCGCTTCCGCTCTCCCTTCGCCTCGCGGGGCGACTCATCGTGCTGGTAGGCGCCGGCTCGGTCGCCGCCCGCAAGGCGCGCACCTTCATCGAAGCAGGGGCCAGCCTCTTCGTCGTCGCCCCGTCGGTCGGCGAGACGATGGAGGCGCTGATCGCGGCGAACCCGGAGGTGCGCTGCGAGCGTCGTCCCTATCGCGAGGAAGATCTCGCCGGTGCCTTTCTCTGCGTCGCCGCCACCGATAACGGCGCGGTAAACGAAGCCGCCGTTCGCGATGCGCGCGCGCGAGGAATGCTTACCATCGATTCAACCGAATCGGGTCGCGGCGATGCAACGATGCCCGCGGTGGTAAGAGTCGGCGAGCTCACCTTTAGCGTC
The DNA here is from genome assembly GCA_027306845.1 of Vulcanimicrobiota bacterium. Lineage (GTDB taxonomy): Bacteria > Vulcanimicrobiota > Vulcanimicrobiia > Vulcanimicrobiales > Vulcanimicrobiaceae > JABEUX01. The sequence continues at coordinate 11,517 of DAHUYY010000027.1, forward strand.
GACTCCGGTGCAAGCACGCCGGCATTCTCCAAACGTATCGCACGCGAGATCGCCCTCCATTTTGACGCGCGTTACGATGCAGCCGCCCGCACGCTGGCAATCGCGCGCAGTTACGTGCGCGAAACGTTATCGCCGGAGCAGCGCGCTATCGTTATGCGCGCGCTCTCGGAGTTACCGATCGACGATCTCGCGGCGATGGACCGCAACCGCATCGAAGATGTCGTCGAAGCGACCGCGGCGACGGTGCTTGCCGACGGCCTTGCACCGACGACCGGGAGCGCGGTCTGCGCGACGCGGGCCAGCGCGCTGGCCCTATGGCAATCGCGCCATGTCGCCGCGCGCCTCGCCCAAAGCGGCATCGCCACGACCCTGCTCGAGATATCGACCGCCGGCGACCGCGACCGTACCAGCGCCCTAGCAACGATGGGGCAGCAAGCGATTTTCGTGAAAGAACTCGAACGCGCGCTCGCCGAGGGGCGTGCCGATTACGCCGTGCATTCGGCGAAAGATCTGCCGAGCGCGCTCCCGGCGGGGATGCAACTCGCTGCGATTTCGGCGCGCGAAGATCCGCGCGATCTCTATTGCAGCGAACGCTTCGCGACCTTTGAAGATTTGCCGAGCGGCGCGCGCGTGGGAACATCGAGCCCGCGGCGCCGCGCGCAGTTACTCGCGCTCCGTACCGATCTCGAGTACGTCGATATTCGCGGCAACGTCGACACGCGCTTGCGCAAACTTCGCGAAGGCCGCTACGACGCGATCGTCCTCGCCGCCGCCGGGCTACGGCGGCTCGGCCTGCGCGCGACGTATAGCGTTGCATTTCCGATCGAACGCTTATTGCCCGCAGCGGGGCAGGGCGCGCTCGCGGTCGAGACATTGCTCGATGCGCCGCTGGCCAGCGCACTGCGAGCGGCGCTCAACGACGAACCGACCGAACGAGCGGTCGTCGCCGAGCGGGCCGCACTTCGCGAACTCGGCGCCGGCTGCACCGCGCCGGTCGGTCTGTATGGAAGCTTCGAAGGCACGGAGCTCGTGCTGCGCGGCAGCATCGGGGCCGCAGATGGCGCGGCGCTAGCGGCCGAACTCCGCAGCCGCTGCACCTCTCTTGCGGAGGCCGAGGAGCTCGGCCGCAACCGCGCGCGCCGGCTCTTCGAGCGCGGCGCCGCGCGGCTCCTCGCGCGCGATGGGCCGCTCGCCGGGCGCCGGATTCTGCTTCCTCGCACGGTCGAACGGAGCAGCCGCATCGCTCCCCGCCTTCGCGCCCTGGGGGCGGAGGTCGCCGAGGTTCGTGCCGGCGAGGAGCCCGACGGAGCCCCGGTCGATCTGCTCGTCGTTCCCTCGAGCGGCGCCGCCGCGGTCGCGGCACCCTGGATCGCCCGCTGGCGCGAGCGCGGCGCACGCCCGCTGGTAGCGGCGATGGGCCCGGAATCGGCGGCAGCGATCGAGCGCGCCGGCCTTCCCCCCGACCGCGTTGCAGCGAATCCGGATGTCGACGCCTTTACCGCTTGCATTGTGAGCCTCCTCGACGCACCCTAACGGTATGCTTCATCGTCCCCGGCGCCTCCGCCGCACCCCCGCCCTGCGCAACCTCGTTCGCGAGCATCGAACGCCGGTCGACGCGCTGGTCATGCCGCTCTTCGTCGTCGAGCGCTCGAGCGACGCCGGAGCGATCTCTTCGATGCCCGGCATCTTCCGCCACACGCTCGCGCAATGCGTCGAAGAAGCGAAGCGCCTGTTCGACACGGGAATAAACGCGGTGTTGCTCTTCGGTATTCCGGCGCACAAAGATGCCGTCGCTTCGCGGAATGCAGCCGACGATGGAATCGTGCAACACGCAATCGCCGCCATCAAAGCGGCGGTTCCGGAGATGCTGACGATCGCCGATCTTTGCAACTGCGAATATACCGATCACGGTCACTGCGGTCTACTCGACGAGCGCGGCGACGTGCGTAACGACGAAACCGTCGCACTCCTGGCAACCGTCGCTCGTTCCTACGCGCGTGCGGGCGTCGACATCGTTGCGCCCTCGGATATGATGGACGGGCGCGTCGCCGCAATTCGCCGCGCGCTCGACGGCGATGGTTTTTCGCAGGTGGCGATCATGGCCTATAGCGCGAAATATGCATCGGCCTTCTACGGACCGTTTCGCGAGGCGGCCGGTTCGACGCCGCAATTCGGCGACCGACGCGGGTACCAAATGGATCCGCCCAACGCTCGCGAAGCGATGCGTGAAATCGCGCTCGACATCGAAGAAGGCGCGGACATCGTCATGGTAAAGCCGGCGCTTCCTTATCTCGATATCGTTCGTAGCGCCCGCGACCGCTTCGATACGCCGATTGCGGTGTATAACGTCAGCGGAGAATATGCGATGATGGAAGCGGCCTTCGAACGCGGGTGGCTCGAGCGCGAACGTACAATCGATGAATTGATGGCATAGTTCACGCGTGCCGGTGCCGATATCATTATCAGCTACTTCGCCGCCGAATACGCTCGCCGTCATGGCCGAGGCCGCTGATTTCACAGTCGCGTTGCTTCTCGGCGGCGATGCGCGACGATTGCCCGACAAACTCACACGACCGCTGGGTACGAGCAGCC
>DAHUYY010000280.1 GCA_027306845.1 Vulcanimicrobiota bacterium
GAGTGCGCATACGAAGGAGCGTATCGTCATGCCTTCATCGTACCATAATTTTCAGCCGATGTTTCAGCCCTCTCCTCGCTGCGGGCGATCGTTGCTCGCCTCGCGAAGCACGCACGGTGGATTCGGCATTCCGGAAGGCCCAAGCGCTCGAATCGGCGGGCGAGCGGGCCGCGGCGCGCGACGCTTATATTGCGATCCTCGCCGCCGACCCAACGCACCTCGGCGCGCTGACGAACCTCGGTACGCTCCTCACCTACTCCGGCTACAAACGCGCGGGGCGGCTCGCGTACGCGCAAGCCGTCGCAGCGCACCCAAGCGAGCTGCGCGCGCGGACGAATTTCGCCGCGGCGCTCCTCGACGCCGGCGAATCATCCGAGGCGCTCGCGCAGTACGAGGCCGCGCTCGGAATCGATCCGCATTCGCTCGACGCGCACCAAGGGCTCGCAATTCTGCACGCGCGCAACGGTTCGTGGGAACAGGCTCGCGCGCACGCGCGGATCGGATTTGCCGCGCAGCCGGTCCGGCGCGCTCCAACGCTCGGTGGAGCGCCACGCACGCCGCTCCTTGTTTTGCTCTCCGCACTCGGCGGAAACGTCGATACCGAACGCATTATCGATGCAGAACGCTTCGCCTGCGATGTCCTCGTTGCGGAGTTCTACGAACCATCGATGCAAATCGCCGACTATCCGCTCATCTTCAATGCAATCGGCGACGCCGAACGCTGCGTTGAAGCGCTCGCGCGCGCCCATCGATTCGTCGAAACACGCAAGAAACGAGCGATCAACGAACCGTCGGCGGTCATCGAAAGCACGCGCGCCCGCAATGCCGAGCGCCTCGCGAAGATACCCGGCCTGCGCGTCCCGCGAACGCAGGAGATGACGCGCGCGGAGGTCGCCGCCGCGCTTTTCACGTTCCCCATCCTGCTTCGTTCGCCCGGCTTCCACACCGGCGAACACTTCGAACGCGTTGAAAGCTTGGCCGAGCTCCCCGCCGCGCTCGCCGGGCTCCCAGGCGCCCGCATCCTCGTGATCGAGTTTATCGATACACGTCGCGCCGACGGAACGTTCGAAAAATATCGCGTCCTCATCGTCGGCGACCGCATTTTCCCAATTCATTTCGCACGTTCGCAGCAATGGAAGGTGCATTATTTTTCCTCGCAATGCAGCGACGATGGCACGGAACGCGCGTTCCTCGCCGATATGAGCGGCACGATCGGCGCCCGCGCATGCGAGGCGCTCGAACGGGTGCGCGCGGCGCTCGGGCTCGATTACGGCGGCATCGACTTCGCGCTCGATGCCCGCGGCGATGTCGTGCTCTTCGAAGCGAATGCGACGATGAATCTTTTCGATCCCGGCCCCGATGCCGCTCCGGAACGGCGGGCCGCCTTCGAAACGGTACGAACGGCGGTTAGCGACCTTCTCGATTCATGCGCGAACGACAGAGCGTAGCGACCTCACTCGGCGAGGTCGTGCGCGTTCGCCCTTCCCAGGTTACGCGAATATACGCCAGCACGTCGGCGATCTCGCGGTCGCTCAAAAGCCCGCACCAGCCCGGCATCACCGCATCGCCGTGCCGAGCTCCGCGCGTGACGGCAACGAGTGCCGCATGCGAATCGAGCTCCGCTCCGAGCCGCAGCCCCGGCGCAACGCCGGCGACTCCTTCGCCGCGCCCGCCATGACAGGTTGCGCACTGCTGCCGATAGATCGCTCCCCCGTCATACGATGAAACGAGCGCGGGCGTGGTACCGGTTGCTCCGCTCCGCGAACGGTGCGCGCAGCCCGATACGAGCAGCACGGTCGCCAGCGCCGCAAGAAGAGCGTTCGCGCGCTTAGACACGTTCGGCGGTCGCCGGCTGAACGAACTGCACGTCATGCCGCCGCTGCAACAGCGCTTCGATTGCGCTCACGTCGGTCGGCCGCGGACGCATTAGCAGCACCACGATGCCGCGTCGACGCGCGAGTGCGGTCGCCTGCTCGAGCATATAGGTGATATACGGTACGGAATCTCGGTCGTCGATCCGCACGTCGCGACGAATCAGGCGAATCTCCGAGCGCGTAAATTCCATCGGATTGCTCGCACCGCGCTCGTCGAAGAGCACCAACGTGCTCCCGGCAAGCGTCGCAATCATGCGGTTAGGGTGGCGAGTCGCGATGCCGAGCAGCCCTCCGAACGCATGCTGCCATTGTTTCAGATCGGTTGCACTCGGGGCGCGATCGGCCTGAACGAAGAGTTCGTCACCGCGTTGGTGCGCGATCT
>DAHUYY010000281.1 GCA_027306845.1 Vulcanimicrobiota bacterium
CGGCCACCCTACCCGACTTTGCTTCCACTCTCGGCGCTCGACGCCATCGCGCGTGCGCCGTCGACGGCGCCGATCGACCGTACGCGCATCTTACGCGATACCAGTGCGCTTTACGCAAGCGGGTTAGCAACGATGCCGCAACTGCTGGCCGCCATACGCATCGATCCCGGGTACGCGACCGGTCAGGCGTTCCTTCGCGATGTCACGTGGGATTTGCGGGGTGCGGCGACGGCGCTGGTCGGAACGCCGTACGAGCGTGTTCTCACCACCGAGATGAATGCAGCCCTGCTCCCCATCGTGAGGCGCGCGGGCACCCCCCGGGGGCCGCTGGCGGTCCAAGAATTCTCCGACCTATACGATCCGCTTGCATACGCTCCCAAGAGAAGCGTCGCGCTCCCGATACTACGGATTTGGAGGCGAAAGCACGCGCCGGGGCAGCCGATTATTTTCAACACGCAGGCGGATTGGTGGACGATCACCTATGCCGCGTCTGCGGGAACGCCCGCTGATTTTCAATGGGCGCTGGCGCATGTACCCGACACTAACGGCATCAACGATCCGGCGCCATTTCTTTTCGGTGCGCGCGACCCTCACGAAATCCTTACCATTATCCACGCCCTCCGAATCAAAAAAGTGGACTATCCATCGGCGCTCTGGAGGTTCGGCCGGAAGTATCCGCTCTTGATCTCGCGCTATCTCGCTCGTCATTCCAACGAAGTTTTGCTGGCGATACCGGCCGCGAAGCGCGGCAAAACGTTCGCAGATGGGGTTGCGACCGGCCCCTGGGTTGCGCGCACACCTGCCCAGTGGCAGCGATACTTTAACGAAGTGCTCCCGGCGAGCGATGCACCGGCGATCGAACGCGCGATGAAGAAAATTCGCGCACATTGGGCGTTACGCCGACGGTTGTCCGCAGAGTTCGCCGCACCCAAATCCGCCTGCCGTCGGTGCTAAGCGCGATCTCACCGTCGAGGTCGGTGCGAAAGATACGCGTGCCGACCGCGTGCAACCGAGCGAGTGCCTCGGGAGCCGGCTGCCCGTAGCGATTATCGCGTCCGACCGAGATGAGGGCGATGCGCGGCCGCACCATCGCGAGAAACGCCGACGAGGAAGCAAAGCGGCTGCCGTGATGCCCGACTGTGAGAACCGTGACGTGAAGATCGACGCCTTCGCGCATCCACCACCGTTCCATCGTTGCCGTTGCATCGCCGGTAAAGAGCACGCTGAAAGCGCGATAGCGCATCACGAACGCCAACGAATTATCGTTCACGCGATTCTTTCCGTCGCGAATATGCGGTACCGGCGGGCCGATGAATTGCAGGCTCGTTCCGTCGTCGAAACGCCACCGCGTGCCTGCGTGCGGGTGCACGACCGGAATATTGCGGCGGCGCGCGGCGCGCAGCGCATCGAGATAGGCCGGGCCGCTATAGCGTTCGCCGGGGTCCACCAACGCACCGACGCGTAACGCACGTAGAAGCGGGGCTATTCCGCCGGCATGGTCGCCGTGCGCGTGCGAGAGCATCGCAAAATCGAGCGCGTGAATGCCGCGCCGTAACAAGAACGGCAGCACCGTGCGTTCGCCGATCCGTTCGGCGGCGGCGCGCGCATTCGGGTCGTTCCCGCGCTCCATTTTTCCACCGGCATCGACGACGAATGCATGCCCGCCCGGCGTGCGTATCAGCAGCGCTTCCCCCTGTCCGACATCGATCGCCCAGACGTGCAAGCGCGTTTCGATGCCCTGCGGCGGCGCAAGAACGAACCAACAGGCGGCGGCGAACGCCGTGCACGCAGCCCTCCAGTTACGGTTTCGCAGCGCGTGAAGCGCGAGCAACAGCCCGCCGTCGTAAGCAGCGATGCAGGGAATCGGCGCGGGCGTCATCGCGACGCTCGCCGCCGGAAGCGACGCAAAAAAATGAACGGTGGAGAGTTGCCAGGCGAGCAACCATGCCGTGAGGTTTGCGAAACTTGCGGCGATTGCCGGCACGGGCGTCGCAAGCAGCGTCAGCACTCCGCAGATCATCGTCGCACCGACACTTGGAACGACGGCGAGATTGGCGAGCAACGCGTAGGGAGCGAACTGCAGGAATACTGCCGCGCTCACCGGCCACGTCCCGAGTTGCGTCGCTACGGTAAGCATCAGGGCCTCCCGCGCGATTCGCGGCAATGGAATCCGTTCGAGCAGCGGCTCGATTGCCGGGGCGCACGCGATAATCGCGCCGACGCAAGAAAACGAGAGCGCAAACGAG
>DAHUYY010000282.1 GCA_027306845.1 Vulcanimicrobiota bacterium
GGCGTTTCTCGGATACAATGTAAGATCGAACTATCCGGTAGGATTTTTGTTTTCTAACGGCCCGTACGATCACGGTCATGCTGCGACTTTGCAGTTCTTCGATACCATGCCGATTCGACGGAACCTGAGCTTCTCGCTCAACCTCAACGAAAATAGCTATGCGTCGAACCGCGCAACGGAGCCGTCGTTCAAGCAATGGTTGAATTCGGCGAGTTTGAATTGGCAGTTCTCGCGCGACGCGTCGTTTTCGTTAGGCGCGCGGCGCATTAACGGCACGAGTCTTCCAACTTCGTACTTCGCACCGACCTTCACGCCGATCTTCGCCGACAACCTCAGCGCGGCGTTCCACTATCTCCACGGGCACAACGAGTTCTATCTCGTCTACGGCGATCCGAATGCGCTGACGACGACGCCCGCCGTTTTCTTTAAGTGGATCTTCTATGCCGGGGCTGAAAAGGGAACGTAGCGCGTCACGCGTTGCTAAGTGCCGATCGCTAGTGCAACCTGCTCTCGAATTGCCTGAAGCTGCCGCTCGTCGATCTTCGATGAGGTCGTGGTAATGCGTTGTTTTGCGACGCTCGTAATATGGTGAGCGAGCGCCCATGAGACGCGGGTCGCGCCATTGCTCGACGTCGGATCGATGCGCTGCGAGAACGTAGGGTGAGCGATATTTTGGTCCGAGGTTAGCGGCACGACGATAATATTCGGGTAGCTCTCGGGAAATAATTCCGCATTACTGACGACGACGGCTGGACGTAGCTTATTGGGCTCTTGGGCGAGGGCGCCGCTTCGCCAATCGACGAGAACGATCGAGCCGGCGGCGGGAGTCAGCACGGCTCTCCCGCAGGGACGCCGTAGGATTCGAGTTCTTCGCGCGCCTTCGGATGCGTGGCGAGATATTCGGCGATTCGCTCGCCCTCCATGCGAATCGCCGCACGCCGTGCGCGTAGCGCTTCGGCCTCCGCAAGTTCGCGAACCAGCGCGCTTACACCAAGCCCGCGGGCCCGCGCGAGCTCTTGGAGGGTCGCACGATCCTTTGGATCGAGCCTGATCGTCAGCGTATCCGCCATCGTGGGCCCATCGTAACACGAAGGCGTACTACATTCAAGCAGTACGCCTCTGTGTTTTATTGACTACGCAAGGACGAGTTGCTCGTTCTGCGCGCCGGCTTTCCGCAGCGCTTCGGCGATCATCTGTTCCTGAAGCTCCGGCACGATCCAGCGGGCCTGTGCATCGGGCGAGAGCTTGTCGATCGGGTCGAAGTAGAGAAACGCTTTGCCCGGTTTCACGCTCGGGGCGGCGTAAACGGCGATGCCGTTCTCGCGATCGTAATACTCGTACGAGTGCACGTCGCGTTTACCGCCGCCGCCGGGAGCGTCGCAAACGAAGGTCGGCGTGTTGAAGCCGGCGGTGCTGCCGCGGACGAATTTCTCCGTCTCGGTCGCAGTTTGGATCGTCGTGCGGAGTTCCTCGACGCCCTTCACCATGTCGTGCATGTACACGTAGTACGGGTGGACGTTGACGTGGCCCAGGCGCTTCACCAACAGCGCCATCCGTTCGGGCGTGTCGTTGACGCCGCGGATCAACACCGACTGGTTGCGCGTAAAGATGCCGCGCTCGAAGAGCATGCCCATCGCTTTTTGCGTGATCCACGTAATCTCTTCGGGAGCGTTGAAGTGCGTGTGCAATACGACGTCCTTCCCGAGTTTACGGCCGCGTTCGACGATTGCGGCGATCGCGTCGAGCCACTCGGTATGGGTGATAATTTTCATCGGCATAATCGCCGGGCCTTTGGTGGCAAAACGCATGCGGCGCACGTGCGGAATATCGAGCAGCGCGTTTCCAATGAGTTCGATGTTCTTTGGCGGCAGTTGATAGGTGTCGCCGCCGGAGATCACGATATCCTCGAGCTCCGGGCGCTCGCTGATATATTGAAATGCCTGCTGCCACTGCGCCGGGGTTTTTGCCAGTGAAACCTTGTCGACTTCCTCGGTATCGGGGCCGATTGCGTAACTACGCGTACAGAAGCGGCAGTAGACCGGGCAAACGTTGAGCGGAAGAAAGAGTGCCTTATCGGTATAGCGATGCACGAGCCCCGGAACCGGAGAATCGTCCTGTTCGTGGAGCGAATCGAGCGTGAGGCGTGGATGGTCGGGCAGCAGCGAGCTTGCCATCGGAATAAACTGGCGGCGGATCGGATCGTTATGCGGATCGTTCCAGTCGATGAGCGAGA
>DAHUYY010000283.1 GCA_027306845.1 Vulcanimicrobiota bacterium
TCTTGCCGCTCGACACCCTCTCGGCGCGAGATGCCAGGACGATGACTCCGGAATTGAGCGCGATTCCCGGTGTGATCGATTTCGCGCATCGCCTCGTACGTACCGACGCGCGCTACGAAGGCGTCGTTCGTTTTCTCGTCGGCAACGTGCTGGTCGTCGACACGCTGCAGACCGGCATCCACTTGGTGCGCGAACGCAAACTACGCGAGACGATCGTCACGCTCGGTGGCGAGCAAATTACCGGCGGCGGGGCGATCACCGGCGGGCGCTTTCAACGCGAACGCTCGTTACTGTCGCGACGGGTTGCGGCGCAGACCCTGCGCGGGCAGCTCGACGCGATGCATGCAACCTTGCGACGCCTCGAGGCCGAAGCGAGTGCCTGCGCGGAGCGCATTACCAGCACCGCGCGCGCGCTCGACGAAGCGCGCGAGGCTTCCAATGCTTGCGACGTTCACGTAACGGAATTGCGCGGGGAACTCGCCGCGCTCGGGGCGACGCTCGAACGCACGAATGCCGAGGTCGGCGCGGTACGCGCGCATATCGACGAGCGGCGGGGTGCGTTGGCGGTCGCTCGCGAGCGGGCCCTCGCACTTGGCGACGCGACGACGTCGCGTGCGAGCGGTGACGAAGAGCGCGAACGCCTCGAGGCGGAGCTCGCGCAGGCTCGCGCCGGCATCGCGCGCTGCGAAGAGCAACAGCGCGAGGCGACGCAGATAGCGGCCGCGTTGCGCGAACGCAATGCGGCGTTGCACGCCGAGCGAGATGCCGCAGCCGCACGGTTGGGGATGCTCGACCAGAATCAGGAACGCGCGCGCGACGCACGGGAGCGCATGCTCGCCGAGATCGGCACGCTCGCCGACGAAACGCGACGGCTGCACGCCCATGCCGAAGGCCTGCGCGGCGGCGTTACCGAGATCGACACGCGGCTGGAAATCGCGCGCCGCGAACGCGAGCAACTCGGCGCGCGCCAAGCGCAACTCGAGGGCGAGCTCAAACAAGCGGAGTTCGAGGAACGCGAGGCCTCGCACGAAGGCGAGCGCGTGCGCACGCGCCTTGCGGAGATCGATGCGGAGTTGGGGATGCTCGTCGCACAGTTCGCACAGAACCCCGCGGGCGACGACGAGTGCGCCGATGTCGCTTCGCGCTACGCAGATCAGGGCGATGAAGTCGTCGAGGATTTACCGCGGCTGCGCGACGAGCTCGCGCGATTGAGCGCGAACGTGAATCTCAACGCCGAAACGGAGAGCGAGGAGCTCGCCGCTCGCGATCGAGAGTTGCGTAAACAGCTCGAAGATGTCATGAACGCGCGCGAAACGCTTCTCGAATCGATTCGCGAGATCGAAAAGCAAACGCAGGTTCGTTTCAACGAAACCTTCGATAAGGTTGCCGAGGCGTTTACCGAGAGCTTCGACCGGCTCTTCCCCGGCGGACAAGCGAAGATGTGGCAGACCAATCCCGAGAATATCTCCGAAACCGGGATCGAAATCTCCGCGCAGCCGCCCGGTAAGAAGGCGATGCCGCTCGCCGCTCTCTCCGGAGGCGAACGCGCGATGGTTGCGGCGGCGCTGATTTTTGCGCTCATTAAAGTGAAGCCGTCGCCGTTCTATCTGCTCGATGAAATCGATGCCGCACTCGACGATGCGAACGTCGAGAGGCTCTCGCATATGGTGCGCGATTTACAAGGTGATTCGCAGATGATCGTCGTCACGCATAACCGCAAGACGATGGAGATTGCCGATCGACTCTACGGTGTCTCGATGTCGGAGCCGGGCGTCAGTTCGATTATCTCCGCAGAGCTCAGCCCCGATCCGGAGCTCGCACTTGCCTGAACGTTCGCGCGAAGCCGCCCTTTTTTCCGTCTCCGATAAACGCGGCGTCGAGCAGGTCGCGCTCGCGCTACACGCGCGCGGCGTTACGATTTATGCAACCGGTGGAACGCGGAGTTACCTCGTCGAGCGCGGCGTCCCCGCACTCGATGTCGAAGCGCTCACCGGCTTTCCCGCACTCTTCGGCGGGCGCGTCAAAACGTTGCACCCGAAGGTCTTCGGCGCGATTCTCTACGATCGCGCGGCCGAAGAGCACTGCGCGCAGATCGCGCAGTATGCGATGCCGAGCATCGTCGCCGTGGTGGTCAATCTCTATCCGTTCGAGGCAACGGTGGCGCGCGAAGGCACGACGCTGGAAGAAGCGATCGAACAGATCGATATCGGCGGCGTCGCGCTCTTGCGTGCC
>DAHUYY010000284.1 GCA_027306845.1 Vulcanimicrobiota bacterium
GGCACGATGAAAGCGTTCGGGCAGGGAGCGGCGTCAGCGGCCCTCGCCGTTGCGCTCGCACTCACTTCAGCGGCGTGCGCGCGCGCCGCCGATATCGCCGTGGGAGCCTCCCCGGTGGTGAGCGTGCAATTGCGCTCCGGATACCTGCGCGTCGTTACCTGGAATCGCCCCGATGTCGAAGTCGAGACCGGCGGGCATATCGGTTGGCAGCATTTCGATGCGGCCAGCGTGCGCGGGCATATTCCGCACGACATCACGCTCTGGGCCCAACACGTTACCAACGCGCGCGGCGAGAGTTTTAATTTACCGGCGGAGCAGTTCGTACTCCCCGCTCTTCCGCCGGGAAATCACGACGCGCTCGTCATTCGCGGCGGAGGGCCGACCGTCATCCACCTTCCTGCATCGACACAGATGCTTGCGGTGCGCATCGCCGGCAGCGGTATCGTTCGCATCGAAGGCTATCGCGGCGCCGCATTTGCTGCGCTCGTCCACCAGGGCGGAATCGCGCTCGAGGGCGTGCACTCCAGCGGTGTCGCGCAGGTGGGGCGCGGGCCGATTCTCGCCGAGAACTCCACGTTCGGTCGCCTCCGTGCCCGCAACGCGCTCGGGAACATCTTCATGCGCGGCGTAACGGCGACACAGATCGACGTCGGCAGCGTCGGGGGTTCGATTCTCGCCGAAAACATGCGCTTCCACACCGGGCTCGCGCGCTTTCAGTCACAGCGCGGAAATGTCGTCCTCGGCGTGAGCGGTGCGGCGCAGGTTAACGCGCAAGGGCGCGGAGCGCGAGCGATCGCCACGAGCTTTCACAACGCGCACCAAATATCGCGTTCGGGAAGCGGCGCTCGCGCCATCGTCGACGGCGGCGGGCCGATCGTCACCGCACTGAGCCCGCGCGGGCGCGTCCTGCTCTTCGACGGCTCGATTGCATCGCATCCGCGTCTCTCGCGGCAGGTGCCGGCGATCGCGCGCGCCTTCCGTCAGGCGCGTGCACGCGTGGAGAGAGTTCCGAAACGCGCACCGCGCGGCGGAACGATCCGCGCGGTGCACCGGATGGCGCCGCCGCGCAGAAACGCAATGCACGGGCGCGTTCCCCCAAACCGCCGTATTCCCCCGCGCCGGCGCAGGCCGCCCCGAAGCTTCGGCTAGAGGAGAAACTTCCGCAACATCGCGACGTCGAGTTTGAAATCATGCTGCGGGAGCAACGCTTCTTGATGGTAGCCGCAGGCCTCGAAAAATCGCTGCGCTTCGCCGCCGGCGAGAACGCCGACCGTCATCTTGTGGCAGTTGTAGTAATTCGCGACGTCGTCGAGTTGAAGGAGCAGCGCGCGCCCGATTCCCCGTCGCCGAAACTGCGGATCGACGACGACGCGCTCGACGTGCCCGAGCGAGGCGGCGATGCGTAGCCGCGCGGTTCCGACGACGGCATCCTCTTCGAGCGCAAGCAGATCGACGCTCTGTTCGTGCCACACGACCGTAAAGGCCCATGCGCTTTTCAGCGCTTCGCGGGCGTGCACCAGATAGAACGCATCCGCGCGTTCGTCGGCGGAGCGAACGATCTCAGCCACGGACTGCCGCGACCTGCGTCGTCAGATCGATTTCGAGCCCGTCGTAGGCGGCGATCGCCCGAAGCCCTAAATCATCCTCGACCTGTTGCGCGAGGCGCGCCGGATCGCGTTCGAGCATCTTCGTTCCGAAGTGCTGGAAGATCGCGACGCTCGGGCGAACCATTTCGACGATCGTTCGCGCCTGCGCCCACGTGAGGTGATCGACCTGCATCGCATCTTCGAAGCGAAGGACGTTCACGATCAGGACGTCGGGGCGATGCGCCGCATAATCGGCGGCGATGCTCTCGTCGAAGCGCCCGCATGGGAGATAGGCGACGCGCAGGTCGCGATACTCGAAGTGGACGCCGAGCGTCTGCACCGCATGGTGGTGGAGCGGCGAACTCGCAATCTCCACCTCGCCGACGCGATAGCCCGAACGCGAGGGCTCGAGTATCTCGCGACGTTCGACGAACGCGGCGGCATAGGGCTGTAGCAGCGAATCCCCCTCGAAGACGTCGCGCGGCGCGATGAGCGCACCGCGACGGCGAAATCCTCCAGCGGTCATCGCTTCGATCATCGCATTGATATCGCCGGCGTGGTCGAGATGTTTGTGCGAGAGCACGATGGCATCGAGGTCGCGCGGGTTCAGCGGCGGCACATGC
>DAHUYY010000285.1 GCA_027306845.1 Vulcanimicrobiota bacterium
TTACCTATCGTATTTTTGATTGGAATCGTCTCGGTAACGACGGGAAGCCGCGCGAGCTCCACGTTGCAAAAGCCGGCGACGTGCTCGATTATCGCGCCGGCACGATGGGAGCCCTCACGACGATTACGTACGCCTGGCAGGGATGCTCGCGGACCGCGTTGATCTCCGATGAGAATTTTACGGTGGAACGATTGGCGCTTATCGGCGGCGCCACGACCACGTTGCTCACCGACGCTCGCCCGGCGATCGTGACCGCCCTCGCCGGCAGCATCGAGCTTGCCCACGAAAGCGGAGCGTTGCGGCTCGCGCCCTATCAGAGCGCTCTGGTACCCGCAGAACTCGATTCGGTGACGATCAGCTGCACCGACGCCACCAACTTTCTCTGCGTCGTTCCGACCGTTCCGGAACGCCTCGGCACGCGCATGCATCAGGCCGGGATCGTCGATCGCACTATCGGTGAGTTCTTAGAACAATTCTCCGGCAATAAGTAGGGACGCACGATTATGGAGTCCGCGGTTGCGCTCGCGCAGCGTTTCGGAACGCCGTTGGTTATCTACGATTTAGAAAAACTCGACGCTGCTGTGGCTCGGTTCGGCGCCGCCGCAAAACGCTACGACATAAAAGTTTCATACGCCGGCAAGGCGTTTCTCTGCGTTGCATTCGCACGTTATCTCCACGAACGCGGCATCGGCATCGACGTGAGCTCGCTTGGAGAATTCGAGACCGTGCGTCGCGCCGATATTCCGGCGGAATCGCTCACCCTGCACGGCTGCATGAAGAGCGACGCCGAGATCTCGCTTGTGGTCGACGGTTTCGTCGGCCGCTCCGTCGTCGACGGGTGCGAGGAACTCGCTCGCACGATCGAACGCTCCTCTCGTCAGCAACCGGCCCCGATTCTACTGCGGCTCAATACCGGCATCGCCGCCTCGACCCATGCCGCGATTCGCACCGCCGGCGAAGCGAGCAAATTCGGAATCACTCCCAACGCCGAACGCGAAGCGCTCGCACTTCTGCGCAATGCGGAGGGGCGCGTGCGCTTTCTCGGCCTGCACGCGCATCTCGGTTCGCAAATCGACGAGCCTACCGCGTTTATCGCCCACGCTCTCGCGCTTATCGATGCCGCCGCTCGTTTTACTGCAGCGGGCTTTCCGGTGGAGCACATCATTCTCGGTGGTGGCTTCATCGGCGACCCCGAACCGATACTCGCGGCGTGTATTCCCGCAATGCGCGAGCGCGCCGCGCTGCGAAGCATTCCCTTCCCCGCTATCGGCATCGAGCCGGGGCGCGCTATCGTCGCCGCCGCCGGCATGACGGTTCTGCGCATCGGGGCGATCAAACGCACCTCGCTGCGGCGCATCGCGATCTGCGACGGCGGCCTCTACGAGAACCCGCGCCCCGCACTCTATGGGGCCACGCACCCGGTGCGCGTCCTCTCTCGCGCCGATGAAGCAACCGAACCGACGCTCCTTTGCGGGCGAAGTTGCGAGAGCGACGAACTGGGCACCTACGATCTACCGCTTTCGTTAACGGCAGGGGATGCAATTGCGCTTCTCGATACCGGAGCATATACGGTGAGCATGGCGAGTACTTACAATCGATTTGCGCGCCCCGCCGTCGTGGCCGTGCGCGGCGACGATGCAGCCCTCTGGATGCGCGCCGAGTCACTCGATGAAACGGTCGCACGAGATGTTCGTCCGTAGAAATCTCGGCGCGCTCGCCCTCGCGCTCGCGCTCTCCGTGCCGATCGCTTCTTCAGCGGCCGCACCTTCACCGACGTCGGCCCCGTCGACGCGCTTCTCTACGGCGACGGTGGCGAATCTTCGCGCACGAATAGCGACGATTCTTCGCTCCGCTCGCAGCGGCGAATTGCGCGGAGCCCACCTCGCATTTTTGGCCATCGACGCGACGCGCGGAACGCTCATCGATGCCGTTCATCCCGACGACGATTTTATACCCGCGTCGACCTTCAAGCTCGTCGTCGGCTCCGCCAGCCTCGATCGCTTCGGCCCCGAAGAGCGTTTCGAAACGACGCTCTCTACCGATGGAACGCGCGCGGGGACCGCGCTGCTTGGAGACCTTATCCTTCGCGGCGGCGGCGACCCGACGCTCGACGGAAAGGCGCTGCGCGACGCCGCACGCGCCCTCGCACGAACCGGGATCACGCGGGTCGACGGCGCGGTGATACTCGACGACACCGCTT
>DAHUYY010000286.1 GCA_027306845.1 Vulcanimicrobiota bacterium
TAGGCCAACATCAAGTTAAGTTTCTCCTTACCGTTTCGGGTAGCAACGGAGTTATTGCGTTGCCGCCCGGACGCGTACAAAATCCGCCTGGGCTCCGAGTCGTTCACTGCGCCTCCCTTGGCGAGAACCAGTAGCGTTACCCTGGGCGAGATCGCATCGTTCGCGTGATGAAAATCACGTCATCGCGATTTTATCGGCCGCGTTTTTAATAAAGCGGTAGCAGCATCAAGAATGCTTTTCCCGCGCTCCGTGCCGATCGGCGAGGAGCGTCGGCGTGTGCACTGACGACACAGAACGAACGTATTGACCTGTGGCGCTCGAGATGTCTTCCGTTTTGCCCGACCACGAGCACCCTCTATAGTCGGTACGCGCCTCGGTTTGCTCGTATACGGTACTATAGAGAACGATGGAACTGCTGCGCTTCGAGGATCTCGAGTGTCGCTACGGGGCGCGCGACGTGTTCGCGGGGCTCGGCGGCGTGCTGCGCGACGGCGAGCGCATCGCCTTGGTCGGCCCGAACGGGGCCGGAAAATCCTCGCTGTTGCGGATGCTCGCCGGGGTTGACGCGCCGAACGGCGGCCGCATCGTGCGCGCACGCGATGCGCGCATGGGCTATCTCGCCCAGTCGGTCGCCGACGAAACCGAAGCGACGTTACAAGAGCTCGTCGATGCCGCGCTCGCGCGCGTTCCCGACGATGAATACGACCGCAAGCGCAAATTGTTGCGGGCGATGCTCGCCGCGTTCGGCTTTGCGACCGAAGAATACGCGCGGCCGTTGCGCGAGTTCTCCGGCGGGCAACGCTCGAAGGGAGCGCTCGCACATCTCCTCATCGACGAGCCCGATTACCTGATTCTTGACGAGCCGACGAACCATCTCGATATCGGCACCGTGCGCTGGATGGAAAACACGATCTCCGCCGATAAACGCGCCTACATAATCGTTTCGCACGATCGATATTTTATCGATCGCGTTGCAACGCAGATCTGGGAGCTCGACCGCGGCACGTTGTACGTCTATCCTCCGGCGTCGCATGCGTACACGGCGTTTCTCGAGGCTCGCGAGGTGCGGCGCGAGAACGAACGCCGCGCCTACGAAACCTATATCGCCGAACGCGATAAGCGGCGCGCGACGATTGCCGGCCTACGCGCAACGCATACCTCGTCGGATTACAAACAGGTGCGCAGCCGCGAACGGCAGCTCGCACGAACCGAAGCCGAGATCGTGGTGCCGGAGCCGCCGCCCGAAGCCGCACGCATCAACGTAGCGCTCGCGGCGCACCGCCGCGTTACCGGCGGATTCGCGTTCGAACTCAGCGGACTGACGAAAGGGTATGCCGCGCCGCTCTTTAGCGGCCTCGCGATCGACGTGCAACAGGGCGAACGCATCGCTATCGTCGGCCCCAACGGCGCCGGGAAATCGACCTTGCTCTCCATACTTGCCGGCGAACGTACTCCCGATGCCGGAACGCTGCGCTACAATCCCGCGGCGCGCATCGCCTATTTCGCGCAGAACGCACAAGAACAACTCGACCCCGATGCAAGCGCGATCGACGCGGTGCTCTCTGCGGGGGAAGTGCCGCCCGAACGCGCGCGCGGATTACTCGGGCGCATCGGCATCTCCGGCGAGATGCAGGAACGTCCGGTGCGCTCGTTCTCCGGCGGAGAACGACGGCGTATCATGCTCGCGCGTTTGATGGCGCAAAATGCCGACGTGCTGCTCCTCGACGAACCGACGAACGATCTCGATATCGCCAGCCGCGAAGCGCTCGAATCGGTGCTCGACGAATATCCCGGCACGTTGGTCGTCGTTTCGCACGACCGCTACCTGTTGGCGCGCCTCGCCGAACGCGTGCTTTGGATCGATAACGGGCAGTGGGGCGTTCTCGAGGGTTACGATGCGTACGAACGCTTCGTCGGCGAGCGCGGAGATCGCCCGACGAATGCCGCGACCGAGCCGGAGCGCCCGAAGGCAACGCGCCTGACACCGCTCAAAGTACGGTCGAAGCTCACGACGCAGATCGCCTCTGCCGAACGGGAAATCGAATCGCTCGAAGCGCGCAAAGCAGAGATCGACGACCTCTTCGCGCAGCCCGATCTCTACGAAGATCGCGAGCGCGTCAAGGCCTTACAGGCGGAGGTCGAGAGCATCGCCTCGCGCCACGATAGTGCGCTCGCGCGTTGGGAAGACCTG
>DAHUYY010000287.1 GCA_027306845.1 Vulcanimicrobiota bacterium
TAATTCGCGCGAAGGCGTCGACGGCAAACTCGATGCCGCGATCGCCCGCGTGCAAGAGCTCGACGGGAAGGTCGACGCCATCGGCCTCGGCGGCATCGACGTCTATCTCTACGCGGGTTCAAAACGGTACGCGTTGCGCGACGGGCTGCGGCTGCTCAATGCTGCGAAGATCACACCGGTCGTCGACGGGAGCGGTTTGAAGAACACGCTCGAGCGTAAGGCCGTGCAATTCTTGCAGGACGAGCTTCACGTGAACCTGCGCGGCAAGAAGGTGTTGATGGTCAGCGCGCTCGACCGCTTCGGGATGGCGCAGGCACTCGTCGACGCGGGAGCCGACGTGCTCTTCGGCGATTTCATCTTCGCGCTCGACAAAGACATTGCGGTACGCGATCTCAAAACGTTCGAAGAGATGGCGGAGAAATATCTGCCGGACGCGTGCAAGCTGCCGTTTCAGTTTTTCTATCCGACCGGAAAGAAGCAAGAGAAAGCGCCCGAGCCAAAGTACCCGCAATACTACGAAGAAGCCGACGTGATTGCCGGCGATTTTCACTTCATGCGTCAGTTCATGCCCGATCGCCTCGACGGCAAGATCGTGTTGACGAACACGGTTACCGAAGCCAACGTCGACGAATTGCGGGCTCGAGGCGTGAAGTTGCTCGTCACCACGACGCCGGATTTTGAAGGACGCTCGTTCGGAACAAATGTGATCGAAGCCGCGCTGCTTGCGCTGCTCGGGAAGCGCTGGGAAGACGTTACCGCCGACGATTACGAACGGGTGCTGCGGGACTTACACCTGCGGCCGCGTGTCATCGAACTCGCTTGATTCCCGGCGTCGTCTCCGACACGCACCTTCCGCGGTCCGAGCGGCATCTGCCGCGCGTTTTGCACTATTTCGATATCTCGGTGCTTGCGTCGGCTTCGATGGGGCCGGCGTATTCGCTCGCTTCGACGATGGGGCCGATGGTCGCGGCCGCTGGAACCGGCGCGCCGGTCGCGTTCTTGCTCTTATCGTTCGTCATGCTGTGCATCGCCATGGCATTCTTGTATCTTTCACGGGTCGCCCCGAACGCCGGCTCGTCCTATTCGTGGATCCGCATGTCGTTCGGGCGCCGCGTCGGCGCATACGGCGCATGGTTGTTGATCCTCTCGAACTTCTTTGCAACGATGGCCATCGCCGTGCCGGCGGGCATCTACACGCTCGCGCTCGTGGCGCCCGCGCACGAAAACGATCCGCTGCTCTCGGCAGTCGTCGGCGCGGTCTGGATCGTCGGGAGTTCCGTGCTGCTCTACGTCGGTATGCGGCCGACCGCGCTCGTAACGTTTTTGGCGCTTGCGTTCGAGATGGCGGTGCTGGTCGTCACAGCCGTCGTAGCATGGTTGCATCCGCCGGCGATCGATAGTGCAACGACGGTCGCATCGGTGCCGCTCCCGGCTGCGGGATTCGCTGGATTCGTGACGGCGATGACGCTTGCGGTATGGATGAACGACGGCTGGGAAGTCAGCGCCTCGGCGAGCGAAGAGGTCGAGGACCGGCCGTCGGCATCCGGACGCGGCGGCATCGCTGGATTGATCGCGTCGACCGTCGTGCTGCTGCTGTGCATGATCGCCTATCAACACCTGGGAACGCAACGCGGCTTCGTCGAGAACCAGGCCGACGCGCTGGCGTACGTGGGCACGTTGCTGGGCTCAGGGGTGTGGCGCACGCTCATCGTCGTGACCGTCCTGCTTTCGACCCTCACGACGCTCTGGACGACGGTGCTCTACTTGTCGCGATCGGTCTTCGCGATGGGCCGCGACGGCTTGCTGCCGCGGCGTCTGGGCGCGCTCGACGAACGCAACGAGCCGCTTATCTCGCTCGCCGTCGTCACGATCTTGGTCGTGCTCTGCGAACTCGTGACGGGCTTTTCGAAAAGTGCGGCGGATCAACTCACGCTGGTCCTCAACGCGAGCTCGGTATTCCTCGGCTTGCTTTTCGTACTCACAGCCGGAGCCGCGATCCGGCGATTCGCTCGCGACCCCGCCGTCCGGATCGGGGCGGTGGTACTGCCACTGCTCGGCGCTCTCGCGCTGCTCGCCGTGATCGTCGCAACGATCGCCCTCGAAGACCGGCGGCTGCAGCTGTATGCTTGGGGCGGTATCGCCCTGGGTATACCGTTTGCTCTTTGGCGTGGCCGCGCGCGTCAAGGATAGA
>DAHUYY010000288.1 GCA_027306845.1 Vulcanimicrobiota bacterium
TGTGCGAGCGAGAGAAGCGTCGCGCCGACGCCGACGAGCAGCACCAGCATCGTCACCAGCAGCCCGGCGATCGGCACTAACTCCGCAGCGGTGAGCAGCACGAGCCCGATCACCAGCGCGAGCAGCGGCGAAGGATTGACCTTGGCGTTCGTCATCACCAGCAGGCGGTTGCCGACGATCAGCGCGAGTGCGGCTTTGCCGATCAGCATCGCGACGACGATCGCGAGCGCCTCGACGAGAATCAACGGGCTCAACACGATCGTGATGACCAACATAATCCCCAGCGGCACCACGGCGAGCCACGCGCCCAAGCCGACCGCGGTTGCGAGGCCGGGATGGGTCTCCAAGCGTTCCATCGCCAGGCGCGCGCGCATCGGGAAGATGAGGAACGCGATGAGAACCAGGAAATCGCCGATGAGTTTACCGCCGGCGATCCACGGCATGACCGTGAAACCGAAGGGGTTCAACGTGCGCACCACCGTCGAACCGTTCCCCGAACTCACGCCGATACTCGGAAGAATGTGCATGATGCCGTGTCCGAGGCCGATCGTCGTGACGTGGCGGCCGACATGCGAGCCGGGCATCTCCGTGAGCGCACCGCCGAGCACCGTTACGTCGCGCCCGACGCTGCCTTCAATCGTCGCGGCGCCGCCGAGCACGGTGAGGTCGCGTTCGACGGTTCCCTTGATGTCGGCGTTCCCGCCGATGATGGTGAGATCGCCATGCACGGTTTGCCCCGGCTGAATCGTGACGTCTTTTCCGATAAAGACGTTGCCGTTATCGCCGTCGCTGCTGCTTGCGGCCGCCGCGTGCGGTGCAAGCAACATGCCGACTGCGGCGATGCCGATGAGTAGCGTACGAACCAGACGCATGTTCGCGTTCCTCCCGGAGAGCGATGGTGGCGAGCACGTGCGGACGAATGCGCCGCTGGTAGAAGAAGAGCGCGCCGAAGAATGCGGCGTCGATCGCGACGACCAGCAAGACGGCGATGAGGGCGAACGGCGCGTACGGTGCGAGTGCGTGCATTCCCGCTGCGAGCGCGGCGAACGTCGAACTCGTTGCAACGACGGCGTTACTCGATGCAGAGGTGAGCGTCGCGGTCGCCGAGGCGCGCGCGAAGATCCAGAACGCGATGAGCGCGACCCACGCGCCGATGGTATAGAACGAGAGCAGCGCCCAGTGCGAGAGCCGGAAGGCGCGCGGCTGCGGTAGCGCCCGCAATTCGGCCATGACGGCGTAGGTAAAGTTCGGCGCGAGTTCGACCGGTGCCGTCGTCGCCAGCAATGCGTCGATCACTTTGAGTTCGTCGAGCGTCGCACGGCAATCGTCGCACGTACGCAGATGCTCGGCCATCGCGCGCATGCGCGCCGGCGAGAGCGTCCCTTCCAGATAACGATCGAGATCGTTACTACACGAGGAGCAGCGCACGGTAGCCTCCTTTGGCTTTGACGGTGTCGAGAGCGACGCTTTCGCGCGAGCGCATCCGTTGCGCAAGCGAGATTTTGCCGCGGTGAATGAGCGTCTTGACGTTCCCGAGCGAGAGCCCGAGTGCCGCCGCTATGGCGTGGTCTTCCAAGTTGTCGAAGTATCGCAGTGCCAAGACCGTCCTCGTTCGTTCCGGCAGCTCCGCTAACGCCGCGCGCAATTCGCGCTCGGCTTCGCTGCGGAGGATGCCTTCAGCGGGGTCGGATTCTCGCGAGGAATCGGCGACGGCGTTCTCGAGCGTCTGGTCTTCGGGCATCTCCTGCGTCGCCGGGCGCCGCTGCTGTTTTCCCAAATGCGTGCGGACGACGTTGCGGGCGATGTGGTAGATCCAGGTCGAGAACTTGCCGAGGCTGGGGTTGAAGGAGCCGAGATGGGCGTACGCACGCAGGAAAGTCTCCTGCGTGAGATCGGCTGCATCTGCCGAGTTGCGGACCGACGCGCCGATGAAGTTGGCGATGCCGCGCTTATAGCGCTCCACCAACCCCGCAAACGCTTCGCGGTCCCCCGCTCGCACGAGCCCGACGAGTGCTTCGTCGCTCGTTGCCTCCGCCACCATGTGCCTCGCGATGTTTCCTTTCAGGGGGTACTACCGCCCTCGCGCCCGAGTGTTACGCCTCGTCAGCCCGCTTGTCAGCCCGCTTGTCAGCCCGAGTAGGCTGCGAAGCAGCCGTATCGAGGGCGAGCCCG
>DAHUYY010000289.1 GCA_027306845.1 Vulcanimicrobiota bacterium
TTCGTTGATGAAACCGGTATCGATGCCGAAGCGCCGGATATGCGTGACTTTACCGGAAAGGTAACCAACATATCCTCGGTGAGCCGCTCGGAAGACCTCGGCCTCAATTATATTACGGGCCTTCCCGCCGGGCCGGGCGCAAATTATATCTGGGTCGTAACCTTTCCCTTGCTGCCGTTCGTGCACTACACACCCGAGATTGGACAATTAGTCTGGAACGACGCCTTCGGGCATCCATGTCTACCGATAAAGACATCGTCCACAAAAATCATTAAAACCTAATGCGCTCGCGCCGAACCGCGATCGTCGCGACCTGTTTGCTGCTTCTTCTCACCACTCATGCAGCACAACCGATCCCACTCGGCGACGCAACGTTTCTCGGTTCTCCGCGTACGGACCGGATAGCGGCGCAGCGGGCGTATCGCCAAAATCACCTTCGGCGCGCTGCGGTCAGCTTTAAAGTTTGCATCCGCGACGCCGAAGGTCAAAACGACCGGATCGACGAGTCGCGCTGCTATGGCGGCATGGCAGTGCTCGAACTCACCCTGGGCGACATCGCTCGAGCCCTCCGGAGCTCCCAACAGGGACTAGATCTTCTCAATGCGCGGGTGCCCGATCTCTCGGCGATCGCCGTTTCTTACGATGCCGGAGCGACCTTCTTGCGCGCTCACCGTCCCGCCGACGCCATCGCGACATTCACGAAAGCACTTCTCTATGTCTCCGGCAAAGGGCATGCGATCGATTATAACTGGCAGGGCCGTCTACAGAGCGGTATCGCTCGTGGATTTCTCGATCTGCACGATTATGCTGCAGCTGCCCCTCATGCAGCAGCGGCCGCCGCGCTCATTCTGAAAACCCCATCGTACGATCTTGCCGAGCTTGCCGTCTTAGAGAACTCCGGCGAAGTCGAATGGGGGTTCCACCGCTACCTTGACGCCTTGAATAGATTCTCGCAGGCCTATCGTGTAATGCGGGACCCGCGATTTCGTATTTTTCCGGTGGAGCGTTCTGCCGAGTCACTCGTGGTCGAGCGCCTCGCATATGCAACCGGCGATGCCGATTTACAATTGCGGCGGCCGGCGTTGGCGCTACGAGAGCTTTCGGGCTGCCTCACGGCGAATCTCGCTTCGATCGTCTCACTCTGTGGTTTGGATTCGGGAGAGGCACTACTACAGGGCGGGCACGCCCGCGCGGCCTCGAAGTTATTTTTGCGGCTCCATGGGCAGCACACGCTTTTTTCGCCGAACGTGGGTATGTTGTTCGAATATCTTACGGCGATGGCGGCACTCGATAGCGGCGACGGCATCGGTGCCGCCTCTGCAGTCCGGAGCGCTCTCAAGAGGATCCAAGGCGGAGGCGTGTCGCCGTTTTGGAAAGGGCTGGGATACTTTACCGCCTTTGTAACGGCTCGAACCGTTCGGCCAATTTTTTGCGATGCTGTAGCCGAATGTGCGCGCTCCTTTCAACAAGAGGCGCTCCGCGAGTGGCGAGGCCTCTCCATCGAACATATCCGGCGTTATCGGCGACTCCTCACGTCCGCCGATGCCTTCGACAAAGCTGCTTTCCTCAGTACGCAAGTCGGGCACAGCGGTGCGGCTCGCGGAGCGGCACGATTTGAAGCAGCGGCCCAATCCGAAGCTCGCAGCGGCGACATTCAAGCCGCAGTAGCGGCCTACTCCGAAGCCGCTCGCGAGCGAATCGCCGAGCATACTATCGGTCTCGCCCTTCGGGACGCCGACAACGCGAGCCGAATTGCCTCCAAGGCCGACTGGAGGTCGCGCTGGATCGCCGCGCGCATCGAGGTTCTCGCCGATGAAGCGGCGCATTCGCCGGTCGCAGCCGGCCGAATTTGCTCGACATCGTTGATCGCATTGGAAAAGGAGCGAGCGCGCGCCGCGTTTTACGCACGATGGAACCCGCAGTTGCGTGTCGACTCGATCGACCTCGGTGTTTCGAGTCTCAATTCCATTTATTCCGATTGCGAAGCCCAACTCATGCAAAACGATCGCTACTCGCAGCAAAGCGATCGCCTAGCAGTCGAACTCTTTAACGATGACGTCGGGCGACGCGCGTTCGACGATCTTTCCCGCAGCGGAGCGCTGCATATCGCGGGCGTTCCAAACACATCGCTCGATCGTTTACGCTCTCTTGCCGAACGCTAC
>DAHUYY010000028.1 GCA_027306845.1 Vulcanimicrobiota bacterium
GCGGTGGAGGGGGCGGGAACGGCAGCGTTGGCTTCACACCGCCCGGCGCTGGATCGACACCCGCTCCGGTCGTCACCTATCCCCCGTCGATTACTGAGAGCGCCGCACTCGGCAGCAGCCCGCAGACGCTGACCTTCGCGCAGATCGCCTCCGGAGCATCGGGATCGGTCACCGTCCCTGCGACGACCACCGGCTCGGGCAGCGCAACGATCACCGTTGAATCATCGCTCCCGACCGGCGCACCCGTGCCGCAGTCGACTAATCTCCGCCGCCCGAAAGCACTCGGCGCGACGGTGACGCCGTTGCTCTATGCCGTCGTAACGCCGAGCAGCGCCGTAACCTTCGGCAGCACGCCTGCCTTCACGTTCACCTTCCCGACCGGAACGCTGCAAGGCGATATCTACGTCGCCTTTTTCGACCCCACCAATGTAGCTGCGGGTTGGAATGCGGTCGCCGGGCCGATCGCCGCGAGCGGCAACACGGTCTCGCTACCCTCGCAGACGATCGCTCCGCCGATCGCGCTCAACGCGAACGTGTCGTACATCTTTGCAATCGTCGAGAACGGCACGCCGCTGCCGACGCCGGTGCCGAGTGCAACGCCGACGGTCGCTCCCTCACCGACGACGACGGCGACGCCCTATGCCGGCCCAACTGCGACGGCTTCGCCGCTCGCCGGGCCCACCTTCGGGCCGAAAACCGATCCTGGTTGGGGGCCGCGCGCTATCGCCGATGGCTTCCAGTTTCCCGTACAGAGCGGTTTTAACGGCGCGGGAGAGACGGTCGCGGTCGTCATCGATTCCTCGCTGCTCACCAGCGATATCTCGTTCTACAACAACTACTTCCAGACACCGGTGACGGGAAGCACGATCTCGCAGGTGCTCGTCGACGGCGGGCCGGCCGCGGGTGCGGATAACGGGGAAGCGACGCTCGATGTCGAGACGATCACCGGCCTCGCCCCGGGTGCGAACATCATCATCTACGAAATTCCCAGCCTCACCGACCAGCACATCGTCGATGCCTACAACCGGGCGATCAGCGATGCAAAAGCATCGGTCGTCAACTCCTCGTTCTCGGGATGCGAGAGCATCACCACGTACCAGTCGTACGATCCGGTGCTGCAAGCCGGCGCGAGCAAAGGCATCGCCTTCGTCGCTGCGGCGGGCGATTCGGGGAACGAATGCTTCGATGGTATCGGCAACGTGGTCGGCGTCGGATATCCGGCGAGCGATCCCAATGCGATCGGCGTCGGCGGCACCGAGACGAATCTCAACCTCGCTGACCCGATTAACAATCCGGTTGCGTGGAACGACACTTCGTGCGGCAGCTTGGGGAACAGCCAATGTGCGACCGGCGGCGGCGTCTCGCCGCACGCAACGATCCCGCCGTTCCAGGTCGGGCTCTCCGGCGAAACATCGACGACGCAGCGGAACGTTCCCGACGTCGCCCTCCCCGCCGAAGACGTTGCTACCTACGATAACGGCACGTGGGGCGCAGCAGCCGGCACCTCGTGGAGCTCGCCGCAGTATGCCGCGTTGATGGCCGAGATCTACGAATACTGCAACTTCTCGGTCTCGACTGCGACGGTCTCGTTCGACCCGGTCGCGTTGCCGTACACCGCGTACAAGAGCTCGGCGGCAACGTTCATCGACGTTACCAGCGGCAACAACCAGTTCGCCGGTACGACGCCGTTCTATTCCGCAGGCCCCGGCTACGATAACGTGAGCGGGCTCGGCATTCCCCTCGGCATGCCGATCGCGCAAACGCTCTGCCCGAATCGCGCTCCGCTCTCACTCGGCGCGGGATTCACGCAGCAATCGCAGCCCTTCTCCTCGCTCGCTTCCGCCGGTGCTCGCAGCATCGAGGTTGCGCCGCGGATCGTCGGGCTGATCGACCAGGGTGCACGCAACGCAAGCGCGATGACGCGCATCCAGATCGTGCTGCGCCCGACCGCCACCCTCGCCGGCGATGAGGCGACTGTCGTCAACGCTCTGCAACGCGCGGGCTTCACGATCGTGCAGCGCTTCGCCGACCATTTGGTTGTCGACGCCGAGGCTCCGGCTTCAACGGTCGACGCCTACTTTGCGACCTCGCTCCACGATGTCGTCGAGGGAAGTTTCGGAGCGCGTTACGCGCCGGTCACGACGGCGACGTTGCCCGCTGAGATTGCGCCGTACGTCTCGGGGGTAAGTCTCGACAACCTGGTAACGATGCACGCTCGCTAACCCGAAGCGGTCAACGGGGAGCGCATCGAGCGTTCCCGTCCAGGATGCGGAGGCGCCGAGGCGAAAGCCAGGCGCCTCTTAGCTTTATCGGAGGGCTCGATGCGTCTATCCAGGCTGCTCTTCCCCGCGCTCGCTGCGAGCGCGCTCCTCGTAGCGGCGTGCGGCGGCGGTGGTGGTGGCGGTGGCGGTGGTAACCCGGCACCACCCCCGACCGCGCCGCCAACAACCGTGCCGACGCTCGCGCCCTCTCCGAGTATCTCACCAAGCGTCGCGCCGAGCGTCGCACCCGGCGCGCCGGGACCCGTCCTCGTCGTTTGGAGCGGCAGTTGGCCGCCGACGGGGGGCGCGGTTACGAGCGGATCGAGCGCCGGAAGCCCGCCGCCTATCGTTCCGCCGACGCTTCCGGCAAAGATTACCGTGCAAGCGAGTGAGAGTAATTACAGCGGAACGTACCTCGTTGCGCCCTCGGGCGCAGGCTGCGGCAGTTTCACGGCGGCAAACGCAACGCTCGCCGCCGGCGGCACCGACACGATAACGGTTGCCACCGGAGCGGTCGGCAGTACGTGCGCGTTTACGTTCACCGGTGCGACCGGGATCGCGCCGGCATCGCTCACGATCGACGCTACGAACGCCACGCTTACGGGAGGAGTGCAATAACATGAGCCGCGCGACATTACGAAATGGTTTTCCCTTTGCACTCGCAACCGCA
This sequence comes from Vulcanimicrobiota bacterium, assembly GCA_027306845.1. GTDB lineage: Bacteria > Vulcanimicrobiota > Vulcanimicrobiia > Vulcanimicrobiales > Vulcanimicrobiaceae > JABEUX01. Next base: position 2,932 of record DAHUYY010000028.1, read on the forward strand.
CTGCTCGTCGGCTGTCACGGCGGCGGCAACTCGATTCCCAGCGTCGCGGCGGCAAGCGGCCCGCGCCACAACATCGCGATCACCATTACGCGCTCCTCTACCACGCTCGCAACGACGCGGTCGCCGCAGAACATCCCCAGTAACGCACAATCGGTCGACGCTCGCATTTACAGCGGCTCGAGCGCGAGCGGTGCCCCGATCTCCACGGCATGCGTTGCGTTCCCGCCGAATACGTCGAGCGCGACGCTCACCATCGGCTCGCCGATCGGCGTTCTCGAAACGATCGTCATCTCGTCGTGGAGCGGAACCTGTTCGAATAATCTTGGGACCGGGCAACTGTTAACGACGTTTACCGGAACGGGAACCGTTACGGCATCGAGCACGACCGTCGCCCAAGTCTTTAACAACGGGAATCCGATCGTGCTCGGCACCCCACCGGCCCCTACCGCCGGAACGATCGCGCCGGTGCAGTTCACGAACCTCGGCCCGGTCTGGCAAAACGTGCTGAACGCGAACACGATTAGCGGCGATCTCGCCGGCTCGGGAAAGATTCAAAGCGTCGTGCCGGTCGGTCCGAGCACGCCGACGAGCCCGGCGCAAATTATTTATATCGCCGGCGGCGATGGAAACGGTTTTGAAGTCAACGTCTCGGCAGGCATTTATAAAACCGTCGATGGAGGCCAGACGTGGTATCCGATCGGATACGACAACGGCTTAACCGATACGCGCGTCAACGATATCTACGTCGATCAGAGCAATCCGAACGTCGTTCTCGCGGCCACCTTTTTCGGCGGAGTCTATCGTTCGACCGACGGTGGATCGAGTTGGGCGCAGGTCGACACGCATGCACCGGCGACGCACTTCGCGCTACTCGGTAGCACGATCTACGTCGCCGATAGCACCGGGGTCGAACAATCGACCGATGACGGTGCGACCTGGAGCACCGCCGGCACCGGCTTCAGCTCGGCTGGAAACGCTTACGGAACCGGGGCGGATAGCCTCGCTGCCGCACCCCCGAGCACGCTGATCGCCGGCGACTACAACGGATACACCTGGAGCTTCAACGGCACGACGTGGAGCAAGGGCGGCCAACTCGCCGCGACCGCGCTGAACTGCGGAAGCGGCGGTAACAGCGCGCCCGCTGCGGTCCACACGATTGCTATCGACCAGAGCACGCCGACGACGGTTTGGGCGACGGGTTGGTCGTGCACGATGGGCGGCAGCGCGGTCTCGCAAGAGCTCTACCTCTCCACCGACGGCGGTACGACCTGGAACGACGCCGCGACGCAGGCGAGCAGCACCGGAGCCGGGGGAAACCCGGCCGGATACTACGGCTCGCAGATGCTCGCCGATAGCAACACCGTTCCGCACGAGATCTATATGGGCGCGGAGTTTACCGAGTGGAGCGCGCTCCCCGTCGCCGGAACGCCGCCGACCGCGAGCTACACGCCGGTGAGCGGACAGAGCCCGACGACGCAAGGCAACACCTACGGCGATATGCGCGGGCTCACCGTCGTTCCCAACGGCAACGGCGGCGATGCCTGTTACATCGCTTCGGATCAGGGGCTCTACTACCAGGGAACCTGCGGCAAGACACCCGGCCTCCCAACACCGCTTACCGGAGGGCTCTCGACGAACTACCTCTATGGTTTCGGCGTCGGCGGCACCGTCGGCAAAGAGACGATCATGACGACGATTCAGGATTTCGGCCCGGCAGCGACCGCCGTCCCCGGCAACGGCGGCGGACTCGCGGCCGCCGACTGGACCGGCTCGTTCAAAGGCAGCTCCGCGCTCAACGAAGGCGGCGACGCCGAGATCAGCCCCTTCAACGCAAGCGACTGCGTGGTTAGCCAGACGGCGGCACCCGCGCTCAACTATTCAACCGATGGCTGCCAGACCTTCAACCCATCGACGCCGAGCACGCTCGCGAGCGTTTCGAGCCTCTCGTTCTCTCGGAAAACCGCGGGGCTGCTCTTCATCGCCGACGGAACCGGCGGGCTCTATAAGTCGACCGACGACGGCGCGAGCGCAACGCTCGTCAGCGGTGCGAACGCACTGCTCGCAGGCGGAGACGGCGTGAGTTTCATCCGCGTCGATCCGGAGAACGATAACAATCTCTTCGCTATCGTCACCAATGCAACCAGCGGCGTCGGAACGATCGAATATTCGACCAACGGCGGCGCGACGTGGACGGCAACGACGACGAGCTTCACCACCGCACCGGCGGCGCTCGCAATCGATCCGCAGAATTCGCTGGATATCGCGGCGGTCGGCGGCGCGGGCGCGCTGACGATCTACACCTCGACCAACGGCGGCGCGAGCTTCGTCGGCAATCAACCCGGAGGTCTCGCCGTCGCGCGACAGATGATGTCGGTGCTCGCACGGCGGACGCAAACCTTCCCGCTGCGCTTCGCACCGCCGCGCCCGCCGTGGCGCTTAGGTGGAATCAACGCCCGTCTCTCCCCCCCGGTCGCGCCGGAGGAGTGGGCGGTTGCGACGATTGCGCCGCAATACGCGACCTCGCTTGAGTTCAACCCCGCCGCACCGGCGGGCCAAGACCCGATCCTCGCGCTTTCGACCGGATTCGGGCTCTTTGCCTCACCGGATTTGGGGGCGACGTGGGTGCGGCTCGATATGCCGGGCTCCGGCGCAATCTCGCGCCGCTTCAGCAAAGTGGAATGGCTCGGCGGCTACCTTTACGCCTCGACCGTCGGCCAAGGATTACTGCGCTCGACACAACCGCTGCAATAGGGAGCGACGAGTTCGCAGGGACGTGCGGCGCATGCATCGTGAGTGCATGCGCTGCGCCGCCTCGATACGGCGCCCAAAGGGCGCCTACTCGGCGTGACAGGGCTCCGCTCCGCGGCGTGAGAGGGCTTCGCTACTCAGCGTGAGAGGGCTTCGCTCCGCGGCGTGACAGGGCTTCGCTACTCGGCGTGACGAGCTTCGCGGAGCTCGCGCTCCATCTCGACGTGCAGAATCCCGGCGTCGAGAAACTCCGGCCCATGCGCGCGAAAACCCGCACGCTCGTAGAATCCGCGCGCATGCGTCTGCGCGTGGAGAACGACGCGCGGGTAGTTGCGCGCTTGTGCCTCCGCAACGAGCGCATCGAGCAACGCGCGCCCGTATCCTCGCCCGCGATGCGTCGCGAGCACCGCCATTCGCCCAATCTGCACCGCGCCGTCGGGGCGAGCAAAGAATCGTCCGGCGGCGACCGCCTCACCCGCCTCGGCGATGAACGCATGGCAGGCGCTCGCATCGCTCCGGTCGTGCGCGTCGATCTCCTCTTCCTCAGGCACCCCTTGCTCGCGCACGAATACCGCGCGCCGCACGTCGAACGCCCGCAACATTCGCTCGCCATCCTCCACCCCGAAGAGCTCGACCATCATCGCGGCGAACTTCCGCTCCGATGGCCGAACTCTTCTCGCTCGCGGTCGATGCGCGGGTCGTTGCAACCGATAGCCGCGGCATCGGGCGATACGCCCGTGCGATCCTTCGCCGCATCGTCGGCCACGAGGATATCGCGCTCACGCTTCTGCTTCCCGAGCGCCTTCCGTGGCTCCGCAAGCGCAGCCTCGCAGCGGCGATCGGTTCGTCGCGCTTTCGCGTAGCGAGCAGGGCGCCGGCCGACACGCAACTCCTCTGGCACCCGGCGAATGGCGCGTTCTTTTCCGCGCCGGGGGTGCCGTCGGTCGCTACGATCCACGATGCGGTTCCGTTCCGCTTTCCCAACCCCGATCTCGCCGCGCGCGAACGCGAACGAACGCCCTTCCTCCGCTCGGCACGTGAGGCCGCGCACTTTATCGCCGTCTCGCATTTCGGCGCGTCGGAGTTGAACGATGCGCTCGGCATTGCGCCGGATCGCATCGAGGTCATTCCGCACGGTGTCGAAGGCAGCTTCACGCCCGGCGAACCCGGTGCGCTTCCCGGCTCGCTGCGCGCGGGCGAGTACCTCCTTTTCGTCGGCGATCCCGTCACCGAACCGCGAAAGAATTTCCCCTTGCTCGCAAGCGCGCATACGCGCGCATTTCCGAGCGGCTCGCCGCCGATCGCCATCGTCGGCCCGCGCGCGGCGGAGTGCGCCGCATCGTGCTACATCGGCGAACTTCGCGACGATATCCGCACGAGCGAGAACACCGCACTGCGCTCGCTCTATCGCGGCGCGCGAGCGCTCTGCGTGCCGTCGTTTCATGAAACCTTCGGCATGCCGGGAATCGAAGCGATGGCCTGCGGAACGCCGGTCCTCGCCTCGCAGGCAAGTTGCTTGCCGGAGATCTACGGCGATGCCGCGTGCTTCGCGGCGCCCGAGGATGCGCGGGAATGGAGTGAGGCTCTGCGACGAATCGTCGCCGATGACACGTATCGCGCCGAGCTGCGCACACGCGGCCTCGCGCAAGCCGCGCGATACAACTGGGAGCGAAGCGCGCAGTCGCACCTCGTGCTCTTCCGGCGTCTCGCCGCGAGCGCTCGGATCTCCGCATGAGCGGGCGCATTCACCGCGTTCACCTCGCCACCGGCCTGCTGCGGCGCGGCGATGCCGTGCTGCTCGTTGCGTCGCAATATGCGTATCCGCGCGAACCGCTTTGGGGGCTTCCCGGCGGGCATCAACGGGGGCGCGAGTCGCTCGCACGGTGTGCCGAACGGGAGTGCTGCGAAGAGACCGGAATCGCCGTTCGCAGCGGCGAGCTGCTCTTTATCAGCGAGAGCTACGACGGAGATACGCAGTATCTCAACAGCACCTTCGCTATCGACGGGGATGGCATTCCACGCGTTCCCGAACGCGACGCGCGGGTCGTCGCCGTCGAGTTCGTTCCGATCGCCGATATCGCCGCGCGTATCGCCGTTGCGGTCGTGCGCGAGCCGCTCCTCGCCACGCTACGTAACCCCGGCGAACGCCGCTATTTTTTCTTCCCTTCGGCCGACGTCAGCGTCCGATACGGGCGGTCGCGCCAGTCGCGCGCCTCTAAAACGTGAGAGGTGACATCGACGGGCTGCCCGCCGACCGTCGCTCCGCGCGGCAACGTTATATCGCGCGTGAAGCCCAATCGTTCGAGCACCGCGACCGACGCAAGATTTTGCGGAACGCAGTAGGCGCAAACGCGTTGTAGATGGGCGACGGCGAAGGCCTCGTCAAGCAATGCGCTCACCGCTTCGGTTGCATAGCCGCGGCCGCGAAACTCCGAGAGCAGCGTATAGCCGACCTCGCCTGCACCGGGTTCGCGTTCGGGGATCCGCAACGATATCCAGCCGGCGTTCTCGCCGCTCTCGCGCAGCACGACGAGCCATTCGTAGCGTCCGTGCTGCCCCGAGCCGAGATGCAGCGGGCGGCGCGCGACACTCTCCACGAAAGCCGTCAGTCGCAGCCCGGGAAGATCTTGGTACGAACGCAGATCTGCGGCCTGGAGAATCTGCCAGAGTTGGTCGGCATTGAGCGCGCTGACCGGCTCGAGCCGCAAACGTTCGGTGAGCATTACCCGCATCGAAGGAATCCCTTGTCGGCAGATCGGTCGCGCGTGAAGGTGGCTACGGAGGGTTCACGATGATTCCGATAGCCACAGCTTACCACGCCGACGGTCGCTGCGAAGTTGCGTTCGCCGGGCGCGTCCTCGACGCACCGCACTTCTTCTTCGGCACGAAAACGCAGTGCGAGCACGAAGCGTTCGATGCAAGCACTGCAGCGGGCCCCGTCGAGATCGTCGACAACGTTGGGCTTGCGCCGCGCGTTCCGGTGCATCCGGGCGACCGCATCGAAGTACGCGGCGAGATGGTCCACGATAGCGACCGCACCGAGCCGATCGTGCATTGGACGCATCGCGATCCGGCGGGGCGACATATCGACGGCTTTATTCGCGTTCATGGCGAGACCTATGCGTGACGCGCACGTTCGCGGGCTGCCGCGACGTCGCGCCGAAATTCGTCGGGGCCGAAATTCATAAAGGCGTTGAGAATCTCTTCATAGCGAGGGTCGAGCAACGAGCTGCTCTGCACTTCAAGGATGCCGTTCTTCGAGCGCGCCGGGTCGATCTTCATCGAATGATACTTCGCCGCCGTCGTCGCCCAAAAATGCGGGTTGCTAAAGACGATGGTCCGGCTTCCGCTCTTGCCGCCGACGCTCTGCTTCACCACGAGGGTGTAAATTGGATCCTCTTTCGAGCGCGGACTCTTGTTGGTAAGTTTCCAGAGCCCCTTCGTTTCGAGCGCCTCGAAGAAGAACGAGACGTTAAAGGTCGCATGCGGAGGCTGCGTCACCTTAACGAGCAAGCCTCCGTAGCTGCGCACTTCGTACCGGTATCTCGAGACCCCGTTGATATCGGTGATATGATAGCGCTCTTCGTAGATCGGCGGCTTTGGGTAGCGAATGGTCATCGTTAAATCGATCGTGCTCGGAGCGTGAGCGACACGAACGACGCCGTTCCAGCGATTCAGCTCGTCGGCGGCATAGAAATTCCAGCCCCAGATCACCAAGATCGTCGTAACGATCCCCATAAAAATCGCGAAACTATAGCGCCGCATCGGCTCGCTCGTTCTCCGAACGCTGCTGCGCGTCGAGGACCCGGTTCACCAGCGCATCGGCGAGTTTGTTTTGCTTGCGCGGTACGTGCCCGATATCGACCCGATGGAAAGCCCGCAAGAGCTCGAGTGCTCGGCGATGGAGCGGTTGCAGCGCCGCGTTTTTTACGCGGTATTCCCCGAGGAGTTGCTTTACCACGAGTTCGGAATCGAGCCGCACCGTTAACTCCCGCACCCCGAGGCGCGCCGCCGCCTCGAGCCCCGCTAAAAGTCCGTTCCACTCGGCAACATTGTTCGTTGCATGACCGAGATAGCGAAAGGCCTCCTCGATCACCGCGCCGGCATCGTCGATGAGCACCGCCGCGCCTGCAGCTGGGCCTGGATTGCGGCGCGCACCGCCGTCGGCGAAGAGAGTCACGTGCTGGGGAACCTGAGAATCCATACAGGCTCGATTAGCCGAATCGTTACCGTTTTCCGGCTTTCCGCATCAGGAGCGGATCGCCATACGCTCGAAAGCGGGAGCAATGATGGGGGAGCGCACGCTCGATCGCACGCTGCTGTTGCACGTCGGCACGCATAAAACCGGGACGAAGGCGCTTCAGGCGATGCTCGTGCTCAACCAGCAAGCCCTCGCAGCCCAGGGAATCATCGTTCCCCATACCGGTCGCGTTTATCAGAGCGCCGACTACGACACTCCCGGGCACCACGCCCTGGCGTGGGAGCTCGCCGCGCCACCGCCGTACCCCCTTCTCGACGGCGTCATCGAGGAGTTGCAATCGCTCTCCGCGCGTACCGCCGTCGTGAGCAGCGAGGAGTTCGGCCCCATCCACCATCGCATCGAAGCGATGTCGAAATTGCGAGCCGCGTTCGCCGACGCCGGCTATCGTACCGTCGTAGCTCTCTACCTACGCCCGCAGGCGCGATACGCCGAATCGATCTTCCAACAACACGTGCGCGACCACCACGATCTCTCGTTCGCAGCGCTTATCGATGAGGTGCTCGACCGAGGTTACCGCGAGCGCGAGGATCGACGCTTCGAGTTTCAATATAGTCGAATGCTCGATTCCCTCACGGCGGCTTTCGGCGGCGAGAACATCGTGGTTCGTCCCTATCTTCCCGACCGCGGCCCGGAGTATCTCCACCGCGATTTTCTGCGCGTTCTCAGCATGCTTCATGGATCGCTCTCGATGGACTTCACCATGACGATTGCCAACGAAAGCTATACGTTGCGCGAGCTCCTTCACGCGCTCCGCAGCGCGCTCCGCGATGGCGAAGAGATCGACGAACGGGAGCTCGGCGCATTCATTCGCGAGAACGATCCACATTTTGACGAAAGCATGCTCGGCCACCGTTTTTTGTTGCTTCGCTATGAAGAAGCATCGGCATTCCTCGAACGATTTGCCGCCGATAACGCCCTCGTGGCCGCTCGCTCCGGCGCGCGGATACCCGTTCGTTCCGCGAGCGATCTACCGCCACCCGAGCACGCGATTTGGAGCGAAGCCGAGGTTCATCGCCGTCTCTTTGACGCGGCGTCGCGCGCGTGGCGCCGGTAGCGAGACGGGACCCACAGCGGCCCCGCCTCGCTATCGAAGGTAACGCCGACGCCCCCTAGCCTTCTTTGACCTCGATGCGTTTGGGCATGAGCGGCTTGATCGGCGTGAGCTCGACCTTCAGGACGCCTTTGTCGATGCTCGCCTTGACGGCGTTTGCATCGAGATCCTGCGGCAGCGTCACGGTTCGCGAAAACGAACCGCTGCGAATCTCGCGGCGATGGTAGCGAGCGTCTTTCGTATCGCTCCGTTCGCTATGCGTACCGGAGAGCGAAACGGTATTGCCGCTCACTTCGACGTTGATATCCCGAGGTTCGAAACCCGGCGCCGCGAGTTCGACGACGAACTTCCCGTCCTTTTCGTAAAGGTCGAGTGGCGTCGCCCCGACGTAATTAAAGCGCGGGAACGTGAAATCGAGTAACGGCTCGAATACCTCGTCGATCGTGGCGATGTTTCCATTGCGCGGTTTGGTTAGTGACATGATTGCCTATCCTTTCTTCTTGTCGAATCTTATGAATCACTGAAATGTTCAATCAACCGTTTGACGCGTTTCTATTTTTTCGCCCGCTCCGGCGAGCCGACGCATTGTTTTCACGATGCTATCGGGATTGACTGAAATGGAATCGATCCCGATCCCCGCGAGATAGGAAGCCATCTCGGGGTAATCAGATGGCGCTTGTCCGCAGATCCCCACGTACCGACCGTTCCGTTTTGCGCCGACCACCGTCTGGCGAAGCATCTCCATGACGCCTGGATCGCGTTCGTCGAATTCCTCGGCGAGCAGATTCGAATCGCGATCGATCCCGAGGACGAGTTGGGTCAGGTCGTTCGATCCAATCGAAAATCCGTCGAATCGCATCGCAAAGGCATCGACTTGGATGACGTTATTGGGTATCTCGCACATTACGTAGATCTGTAGACCTTTTTCACCGCGGCGCAACCCGAGCTCGCCCATTCGTTCGAGCACGAGGTCGGCTTCTTTCGTGGTGCGGCAGAACGGAATCATGAGGATCACGTTTTCGAACCCCATCTCCTCGCGAACGCGTCGCATCGCCGCACACTCCAAGGCAAACGCATCTGCATAGCTTGGATGGGTATAGCGCGAGGCTCCACGCAGCCCGAGCATCGGGTTCGCCTCGGCGGGCTCGAACGCCGCACCGCCGATAAGCTGCGCGTACTCGTTGCTTTTAAAATCCGACATTCGCACGACCGCCGGCTTTGGATAGACCGCAGCCGCGATCGTCGCCACACCTTCGGCCAGCTCGCCGATGAAGAACTCACTCGGGCTTGTATACCGAGCGCAGCGTTGCCGAATCGCCTCCATCGCCGTGCTCTCGGTAACGCGCTCGGGGTGCGCCAGCGCCATCGGATGGATTCCGATCGCGTCGGAGACGATGAATTCGATCCGCGCAAGCCCGACGCCGTCGTTGGGAAGCATCGCCCGTGCGAACGCTTTGTCGGGGTCGGCGAGCGTCATCATGATTGCGGTCGTAGGTCTCTCGAGCGCTCCGATATCGATCCGCTCGACTTCGAAGGGTATCCGCCCCGCGTAGACGCTCCCCTCGCCGCCGCTCGCGCAGGAGACCGTGACGCTCTCGCCTGCGTGCAGCGCGGTCGTCGCATTACCGGTACCGACGATTGCGGGGATTCCGAGTTCGCGCGCGACGATCGCCGCGTGGCAGGTCCGACCGCCGCGGTCGGTGACGATTGCCGCGGCATCCTTCATCACCGGCTCCCAATCGGGGGTGGTCGTCTGCGAGACGAGCACCTCTCCCGGCTTGAATGCGGCGAGATCGGCACGCGAGGCGACGATGCGCACCGGGCCGACGGCAATCGTATTGCCGACGGCGCGACCCGTCACCAATGGCTTGGGGGCGGCACCGAGGTGATACTCCTCGATACGGCGCGTCTCGCGTAGCGATGCAACGGTCTCGGGGCGCGCTTGGACGAGGTAGATGCGTCCGTCGATGCCGTCTTTCGCCCACTCGATATCCATCGGTGTCGGATGCTGCGCCAGCGTGCTGTAGTGACGCTCCACCACCGCGCACTGCTCGGCAAGTCCGAGCACTTCCTCATCGCTCAGGCAGAAGCGCTTGCGTTCGGCACTCGGCGTTTCGAGATCGATCGTCGTCGAACGCAGCCGATCGCCGGGGGCGAAAACGAGCATGCGCGCCTTCTCGCCGAGGCGTCGGCGCAGCACGCGGCGGAAGCCTTTTTCCAACGTGGGTTTGAAAACATAAAACTCATCAGGATCGACCGCACCCGAGACGATATTCTCACCGAGCCCGTAGGAGCCGGTCAGGAATATTACATCGCGAAAGCCGCTCTCGGTATCGAGCGTGAAAGTAACCCCGCTCGCGCCCCGATCC
>DAHUYY010000290.1 GCA_027306845.1 Vulcanimicrobiota bacterium
CCACGGTTCGACCACGCGAGCGCGTCCTGCGCGATCGTCGGGCGGAGCATTGCAAACTTCACGTCGTGCTATGGTTTCAGGAAGAGGCTTCGTCCCCTCCCACGAAGTCCCGCAAAAAGTGAGGTCTTCTTTCATGAAACGAATTATCGTCGGCATTAGCGGCGCGAGCGGAAGTGCGTATGGCTACATGGCGTTACAAGCGCTTCGTGCGATCGGCGGTGTCGAGACGCACCTCGTGCTCAGTTCCGCGGCCCGGCGAACGATCGAACTAGAGACCGATCTCACCGTTGATGATTTTCACGCGCTTGCCGATATCACGTATCGCGACGACGATCTTGCTGCGGCGATATCGAGCGGCTCGTTTCTGACCGACGGCATGATGGTCGTGCCGTGTTCGATGAAGAGCGCGAGCGCGATCGCCTATTCACTCAACGATAATTTGCTCGCGCGCGCCGCCGATGTCTGCTTGAAAGAGCGGCGACGCGTCGTGCTTGTCGTTCGCGAGACGCCCTTGCACCTCGGCCACTTGCGTACGCTCGCCCAACTTGCAGAGATCGGCGCGACGATTCTTCCGCCGGTGCCGGCGCTCTATGCCAACCCGCGTAGCGTTGACGACATCGTCGCGCACACCGTTGGAAAAGTGTTAGACCAATTCGGCATACCCAACGAACTCTTCAGGCGTTGGCGGAGCCCAGAAGTCGTTCCGCCAGCGCGACATCACTGAGCCGATCGACGTTCACGCCGAATTCGGGATAGGGCGAGGGAATCGCTCGAACCGAGGCCCCGACGATCGCGCTCGCGCGCGCTTCGGCGCGTTCGATACTGAGTTGCCCGACTGCATATCGCGCGAGTAAGCCCCAACCGAAGAGCCGGGCAAGGCGGAGCGGAGATTTACGCGCGGCGCCGAGCCGCTCGATAAACGCGTCGAGCCGCGGGAGTGCGCGCGGCTTTATCGCTATGGCCCCGCCCCCGCAGTAGCGCCCCTCGCGCATGCGTGCCCACGTATGCGGAACCTCGGGAAAACGGCGCACGTGTACGCCGTACTCGACGCATCCATATCCGATATCCGCGTCGGCTTCGGCCGCACGCGCGACAAAATCGTCGACCGCGGCGGCAGAGAGCATCGGCAGGTCGCTCGTCCAGACGGCGACGATTTCATCGGGTGGAAGGCCGGCGAGACCGGAGCGCAACGAATCGCGAATTTTTTCACCGTCGGGAACGATCTCATCGGCGAGCGCGAACGCCGCATTTTCGCGCGCGCTCTGCGGAGCGACAACACGGATCGTCGAGATCGCCGCCGACGCTTTCAACGGCGCGAGCGTTCGCTCGAGCAGCGTGCGCCCGGCCACGAGTGCGAACGCCTTATTCGGTGCGCCCGGCGTCGTGGCGGCAATCGCATCGTGCGGCCCGCCGGCGAGGACGACGCACCTCATACCGGCGCTCCCCGCCAGGCGCGATCGGAACAAAATGCGGCGACGAAACGGCGATACTCCGGCGGCAACGCGATGCGCTCGGCGGCCGCGGCTGCATCGTCGAGGCGGTCGTAGAGCGCGAAGAGGCTCGAACCGGATCCGGAGAGGAGCGCTCGCGATCGGCCGGCCGCCTCGATCGCCGCCGCCGCTCGTGCGATCTCGGCGTGGCGAGCGAGTGCGTCGTCGTGAAAATCGTTGCCGAGCAGTCGCGCGATCTCGTGGAAGTCGGCTCGCTGGAGCGCTGCGAGCGCCCGCAGCCCGAGGCTCTCGTTGCGCGGGCGCTGCGGGCGTTCGCGTTCGTCGAGAAGGCGGAACGCCTCCGCGGTGGAGATCGCGGTCGGCGGCTTGACGACGAGCGCGGCCCACGCGGGGATCGCACCCGCCGGGGTCACGCGTTCGCCGGTTCCTTCGACGAGCGCCGCCCCCTCGGCGAGGAAGAATGGAACGTCGGAGCCGAGGGAGCGCGCGGTCGCAACATCCTCCCAAGCGGGGAGCGCGCCGAAAATCCCGGCTCTCGCCGCGAGCAAAAGCGCGGCGGCATCGCTGGAACCGCCGCCGAGCCCCGCCTGCACCGGGATTCGCTTGCGCAGCCGTATCCTGAGGTCGCGAATCCCGATCGCGCGTGCCGCGCGCAGAACGAGGTTGTCGTCGCCGGCGAG
>DAHUYY010000291.1 GCA_027306845.1 Vulcanimicrobiota bacterium
TCGAACCCTCTTCCACGCCTCGCCGGCTCATGAAGTTGCCGCTCACATAGTAGAGCACTTCGTCGCAATCGACACTCGAATGGTTGTACGGCACGGGAATTGCGAGCGGGTGATAGTCGAAGAGACGCGGGACGAACGCGCAAAAAGCCGCACCGGGTGATTCGAAGGTAGCGTGTGCGGGCGGCGGCTGGTGCAGCTTGCCGGTGATCGGCGCGAACTCGTCGAGATTGAATGCATACGGGTAGCAGTAGCCGTCCCATCCGACGACGTCGTACGGGTGGTTCGCGACGGTGTAGATCGCGTTGCGCTCCTTCCCGGCGACGCGAACTTCGAACGCACCGACGTCGTCGACGGGGCTCTGCAACACCGGCGGTCGAAAGTCCCGTTCGTAATACGGTGCGTGTTCGGCGAGCTGGCCGAACTCGTTGCGATATTTGCGCGGGATCTGCACGGGACCAGAGGTTTCGTAGACGAGCATACGAGTGCGCTCGACCGGAACGATGCGATACGTGATCCCCACCGGAACGATGAGATAATCGTGGGCCCGATAGTCCAAGCGGCCGAGCGGGCTCTCGAGGTAACCGCTGCCCCGATGCACGAAGAGCAGTTCGTCGCCGCGTACGTTTCGATAGAAGTACGACATCGGATACTCGAACTCGGCCACGGCGATCGTGACGTCGGCGTTGCCGAGAACAGCGATGCGTCCTTCGATCGCGTCGCCCTGCGCTGCGATGCGTTGCGTCCGAAAATGCCGGTTACGCAGCGGCTCGTTGGGAGCGAACTGCGGCCGTGCGCGGTTCCACGCCCGCACGTCGAGCGTGGCGGTTGGTGGACGAAGATGATAGAGCAGAGAGTAGAGACTCTCGAATCCCTGCGTTGAGAGCAGTTCCTCGGCGTAGAGGCCGCCGTCGGGACGCCGGAACTGGATGTGACGTTTGGGCGGGAGCGCTCCGGCTGCGCGGTAACTCGGCACGGCGTCGAGGATTCGGCATGCGCTCGAAGCTCTCTTCCGGTGCGGCGGCGACCATGCGGGCCGTCTTCCAGTGCGGGTTATGGTATTATGGGCGGGCCATGATGGGGGTTGGGCTTCACGCGGCGTAACCTCGTGAACCCCGCCAGATCCGGAAGGACGCAACGGTACGCGCGCGCTTCCGGGGGCCGTGACGGACCCGGCTCTCGTCGTGGTGTTCGCAGAGAGGGTCGCTCGGCCCGCGAGCGAACCGCCGCTTTCTTCCCCTTTCGTGGGCATACATCATGACCGACGACCGTTATTACATTAAAATCGTCCCACACAGGGGCGACGTCATTCATCGCTTCGTCGTCCGCCGGAGCCATCTGGCGGTCGTTGCTGCGGTGCTGCTCCTTTTGCTGGCCGGCAGCCTCGCTGGAGGAGCGCTACAGTTCAGCCGCCTGGGCAGAGAACGTGCCGCGCTCGTGCGCATCGCCGGGCAGACCCAGGCGCTCCACCGTCAACTGCAGCATCTCGTACGCGAGAACGAGCAAATTACGACGATGATCGGCGCGCCGGTGCACCATCGTGCGTCTCATGCGAGCAAGCGGGTCTCTTGGGAGAACGGCTCACCGGATCTCGCGCTCGTGGAGAGTCACGTCACGTCGCTGTCACAAGCATCGGCGGCGCTCGCGAGCCAAGCCGACGCGGAGAGGCGGCTCGTCGTGCGTGTCTTGAACCTGCGCCGCATTCAAGCGATGACGCGCGAGCGCTTGCTGGCGTTCATCCCTTCGATCGATCCCGTGCAAGGGGCGCCCATCGTGGGATGCTTCTGCTACCGTACCTATCCCGACGTCGAGTTTCATGAAGGCGTCGACCTCGGCGCGGATTACGGTGACGCCGTGCACGCCGCAGCTGCAGGGACGGTCGTCGCGGCGGGTTGGGATGGCGGCTATGGCATCAAAATCGACATCGACCACGGGAACGGTTACCACACGTGGTACGCTCATCTCTCGCGCGTCGACGTGACGATCGGCGAGCACGTCTACAAGGGCGAGACGATCGCTGCGGTCGGGGCAACCGGTTTTGCAACGGGGCCGCATCTGCACTACCAAGTGATGCTCGACGGCCGCCCTGTGAATC
>DAHUYY010000292.1 GCA_027306845.1 Vulcanimicrobiota bacterium
GAAACGGTGACGGTCATCCTCACCGACGGCGCGCACAAGCCTGTGAGCGATGCACGCGTCAGTATTGCCGCCAGCATGCCGGCAATGTCGATGAGCGCCCCCATCGTCAAAGCCGTGCAATCGCGCGTAGGCGTCTACGTCGCCACTCTGACCCTCAACTTTGCGACGCAGTGGAAGTTCGAGGTCAGCGCCAAGTCCGGTTCCGCTCGGGTGGTTCGATCCTACACGCAGAACGTCAATAGAACGGGCGCACCGTCATTTTGATGACCGGCTGGTTCTACGACGCGGTAACGTCGATCGGGGAGCGCAACGTCATGGCGGCGATTCGTTCGGAGCTGCTATCGTCGCTGCGCGGCGAAATCGTCGAGGTCGGAGCCGGAACCGGCCTGACGTTCCCCCATTACGGCCCAGATGCGCACGTGCAAGCTATCGAACCGAACGCTTCTATGCTGTCCCGGGCGAGGAAGCGTGCCGCGCTCTCGCGAGCACGGATCGAGGTGACGGGCGGCGACGCCGGGGTTCTCGACGCGCTGCCCTCCGAGAGCGTTGACTTCGTCGTTGCAACGCTCGTGCTCTGCAGCGTTCGGAATCCCTTGCAGACGGTCAGACGCATTCATCGCGTTCTGAAGCCCGGCGGCTCGCTCGTCACGATCGAGCACGTGCGCGCCGAAAGCCGCGCGGCTCGGCTTCAAGATTGGCTAACGCCGTGTTGGCGCAAGATCGCGAGTAACTGCCACCTGAATCGCGTTCTCGAACCAACGCTGAACAAGGGCGGCTTCTCCAAGGTGCAACTCGAGAGCCGCGCGCTTCCGATGCCGTTGAGCCGGTTGCTCTACGGCATTGCCACGAAGGAGCGCGCGAGCTGAGACTACGGGATGAAGTACATCGGGTTCGGAAGTTTGTACAGCCGCTCTGCGTAACCGCCGCGCAGGTCGCTCAACTGATCGCCCGCGCTTGCGAGCACGGTGTATCCCATCGCTTCGATGCGACGGCGTGTTTGCGACTTGAAGGGGATGACGGAGCTCGCGTGATCCGTTGCCGGGCGCAAGAAGAGTCCCGTTGGCTTGGGATAACCAACCTCAGCGAGTTCTCGTTGCGTCGCTGCTAAATCCGGCTCGCGGCGACCGGTGATAAAGAATATCGCGACGTGCTCTGCGGCCAAGTGCTTTGCAAGTCTTAGCGTCGGCGCGATGGCCGGGAATCGATCCTCGTGCTCCCATCGTGTCCACGAAGCCGGGTCGTACGAGAACTGATGCGAACGTTCGTACGCGAACGCCGAGACCGCCGTGTCGTCGATGTCGAAAACGACCGCTGGTTTGCGGGCGCCGCTTCGCACACGACCGTCGACGTACGACTCCAAGCTGCCGTCAACCGTTGCAGCATCGTGCGCGTAGCGGCCCGACTGATAGTAGGAGAGTATCTCCTGCTCGACGGCATGGAGATTGGGGATCCCGTTGTTGGCCCGAACGACCGGTGCATTGGCAGCGCCTGCCGCGCCGCCGGCGAGCATGCTGATCGCGAGAAAGGCTATTGCAGCGCGTTTGTTCATGACGCATTGCTACGGCCCCCAACTCGGCCACACCTGTGCAGCGACTGCCGTTACGAAAACAGCGCCTCGATATCGTTCATGCCGAGGTCCAGCGTGCCGCTCGATGCTTCTTCAAAGAGGCCCGCTGCGAGCGCGCCTTTACGTTCCTGCAACTCGAGGATGCGTTCTTCGACGGTTCCTTCGGCAATGAGCTTGTAAACGAACACGCGCTGTGTTTGGCCGATGCGATGCGCCCTGTCCGTCGCTTGCCGTTCCACCGCCGGATTCCACCAAGGATCGTAGTGGATGACGGTATCGGCGGCGGTCAGATTCAAGCCTGTTCCCCCGGCCTTGAGGCTGATGAGGAAGAGCGGCGTCTCGCCACGCTGGAACTGCGCTACCGGCGTCTCACGGGCGCGTGTGTCGCCGCGAAGCTCGACGAACGGCTGCCCGCGCTTTTGCAGCTCGGGCTTGATAAGATCGAGCATCGACGTAAACTGTGAAAAGAGCAGGATGCGCCGCCCGTCTTCCACCAAGCTGTCGAGCATC
>DAHUYY010000293.1 GCA_027306845.1 Vulcanimicrobiota bacterium
GTACTATTATCGGCGCGGCGAGTTGAGCGGCGTCACGACGGGGTTCCCGGATATCGATGCCGTCACCACCGGCTTCAAACCGGGGAACTTCGTCATCGTCGCGGCGCGCCCGGGTATGGGGAAGACCTCGTTCGCGCTGAACATGGCAATGGCGGCGGCACGCGCCGCCGGCCAGCCGGTCGCCTTCTTCTCGCTTGAAATGTCGAATAGCGAGTTGGTCCTGCGCTTGCTTTCGGCGACGGTGCGCATCTCGATGCACGATATTCGGCGCGGAAATATCGGCGATAAAGATTGGGGACGCATCCCGAAGGTGATGGACGAACTCGATGCATTGCCGATCTTTCTCGACGATTCGGGCGGCCTGAGCGTCAGCGAACTGCGCAGCCGCTGCCGACGCCTCAAAGCGACGCGGGGCCTCGGTGCGGTCTTTGTCGATTACCTGCAGCTCTTACACCCCAGTTCGATGCAGCGACAGATGAACCGCAACGAAGAGATCAGCGAGATCTGCCGCACGCTCAAGGTGACGGCGAAGGATCTCGGCGTGCCGGTCATCGCGCTTGCACAGCTTAACCGCGGCGTCGAGACGCGCAACGAAAAACGACCGATGCTCGCCGACCTGCGCGACTCGGGCTCGCTCGAGCAGGAGGCGGATTTCGTCGCCTTCCTCTACCGCGAGGGCTACTACAACAAAGAGGCCGCGGACCCCGAGCTCACCGAGTTCATCATCGCCAAGCACCGGAACGGCCCGACGGGGAAAGTGAATCTCCGTTTCGAGGCGGAGTACACGCTCTTCCAGCCGTACGGCGACGAGGCGAACTACCCGGCTCCATAGAATCGCCTTCCTATGAACGCGACGTCTGCGATGACGCTCACGCGGTTGG
Organism: Vulcanimicrobiota bacterium; assembly: GCA_027306845.1. Classification (GTDB taxonomy): domain Bacteria; phylum Vulcanimicrobiota; class Vulcanimicrobiia; order Vulcanimicrobiales; family Vulcanimicrobiaceae; genus JABEUX01. The sequence continues at coordinate 882 of DAHUYY010000293.1, forward strand.
TGCTCGGGGTCTCCGATATTGAGATCTCCGAACGCTTTTACCGTGACGTCCTCGGCCTGCCGACCCAACGCTCCGCCGATACCGTGACGGTACGCTGGCCGGCCTTTACGCTGGAACTCAAAGAGCGCCCGCCTTCGGAGCGCGGGAAATTTTTGTTCGGTTTCCAGGCCGTAACCGCCGCCGAAGTTGACATGTGGGCGCAGCGGTTGCGCGCGGCCCGCGTCGATATCGTCTCGGGGCCGTCGACGCACGGGAACTCGCGCTCGCTTTTCTGTGTCGATCCCGACAACTACGAAATCGAGATATTTTTCGTCGGTTAAGGCGTATCGTCGCTTCGTAGCGTCGTAAAAAAGCTTTGCGCCGTGTCGCGCAGGACGTCGAGAATCCGCTCCATGTGCTGTTGGATCTCATCGCCGGTTGCCGCGAGCGTCTCGATGGTGAAAAGCACGTCGCGCTCCTCTTCCCAAACGGCGACTTTCACGAGCTTCTTGCGCGCGTTCAATTTATTGGCAAGTTCTATCGCTTCGGCAAATTCCACGTCGTCGGGGAGCGTCCACCCCGACCCGATCATCACAAAGGTCGGGTCGTCGCGATACGCAATTGCAAAAAAGCGTGCGCCCTCGCTCTTGAAAGAAACGCGGAAGGAATCTTCATCGTCGTCACGGTCGTGGAGCAGCCATTCCTCGTCGAGCGCCGCCTCGATCCCGCGCACGACCTCTTCGATCACTGGCTGCCTCTCATGAATGCATCGATGAATTTCTCCGCAGCCGATTTGCTCTCGGTTCGGTCGAGGATACGCGCGACGGCACTCGCCCCGCTCTCGCGCACCAACTCGACGAGCTTCCAAAAATGTTGCATGAACTCTTCAGGCGAGCTTGAAAATTGTTCGACCGCTGCAACGATGCCGGCCCGATCCTGCGAAGGGTAAAATTTTACGGCCTTCATCGATTCTTGCAATTCGAGCAACAGCGCGGCGTTCTGTTTCGCATCGCGCGCCCACGCCGGCAGTTCGTGCATCGCTGCGACGACGTAGAACGTTTCGTCGTCTTCGCTCACCGATACCCAAATTTGCTGGCCGCGCGCGCGCAGCGATATCGCTGCGACGTCGGCATTCTCACCGTGAATATCGATGGTGGTGCGGTGCCCTTCGTCGGCGATAAAACGAGCGATCCGGTCGCGTAGGAACTCC
>DAHUYY010000294.1 GCA_027306845.1 Vulcanimicrobiota bacterium
CCGAGCGCAATGCTATCGCGCCCCGCAACCGAGAACGTGAGGATACCCGATACACCCTCGCTGCCGGGTCGCTCGAGCACCGTCGCGCCGAGCGCGCGTACGCCTTTGGCGAGGCGTTCGCGCAGCTCCGCGATATGCCGCTCGATCCGCGCGATCCCGACATTGCGAAAGAGATCGAGCGAGGTCGCCAATGAAAGTGCACCGATAAAATTCGGCGTTCCACCCTCGAAGCGCGAGCCGTCGTCGATCCAGCCCTGCGTGTCGTTATGAAAGTCCCACAGATCGGCGACGCTCCGCCATCCCGGTGCGGCCACGCGCAATCGCTCGCGCAAGGTCGGGCTCACGTAGAGCAAAGCGACCCCTTGGAGCGCGCAGAGCCACTTTGCGCCGCCGGCGTAGAGCGCATCGACGCCGCTCGCCCGCACGTCGAGATCGAGCGCGCCGAGCCCTTGGATTGCGTCGACGACGAGAACGACGCCACGCTCGTGAGCGACCGCGGCGAGCCCTGCGAGATCGTGGCGCGCTCCGTCGGCGTACGCTATCCACGAAAGCGCCACGACCCGCGTATGCGAGCCGATTTCACGAGCGAGGCGCTCCGGGCTCAACACCGCGCTCGAACAATCGAGCTCCCGCACGATCACGCCCTGCGTGCGCAGCGCGCGCCACGGCCAGGCATTGCTCGGAAACTCATCGGCGGGGACGAGCACTTCGTCGCCGGGGCGTAAGTCGAAGCCCTGCGCGAGCACGTTTGCACCCTCGCTGGTGTTGCGGAGGATCGCGATCTCCGCACCGCTCGCCCCTATCGATGCGCCGATACGCTCTCGGTACTCCGCCATCGCTCCCTCGTAGGGGAAGGTCCCTAGCACGCCGCCGTTCGCATGCGCGTCAACGAATGCATGAAGCGCCGCTACGGTAGGCTGCGGAAGAACGCCGACAGCGGCGTGGTTGAGGTAGATGCGATCGCTCGTTACCGCGAAAAGCGCGCGATCGAGCGGTGGAGCGGGCTCCGCCACGCTACTCGCCGATCATATCCTTTGTATGCCACGCAATATTACTCGCACGATCGCCGACGCGTTCGACGGCGGTCAGAACGAAGAGATAGCGCGTTCCGGAGGTGACGAGTTCGGAGTCGCGTTGCATCTCCTCTTGCAATAACGCGATGCTCCGCTTATAAAGCCGGTCGACATCGTCGTCGCGCGCGATCACCTCGGTGGCGAGCTCCGAGTCGCGTTCGGTGTAGGCACGCATGGCATCGAGGAGCATGCCGTGGGCGACGGCGGCGATCCGATCGATCTCCACCTTCTGCGGGCGCAATGCGGTATCTGCGAGTTTTATCGCATTTTTTGCGATCTCGACGGCGTAATCCCCGACGCGCTCCAAGTCGGTCGCGATCTCCAACATCGCCGCGATCTCACGCAGCTCGCCGGCGACGGGTTGCTGGCGCCAGATCAACTCGATACAATGCGCTTCGATCTTGCGACGAAGGTCGTCGATGATATCGTCACCCGCGACGACGCGCGCACCGGTCGCCTCATCGCGGCGCTCGAGCGCATCGACACTAACCCGAATGGCATCGCCGACGAGAGCGCCGAGGCGCACGACATCGAGCCGGGTTCCTTCCAAAGCCTCGTGATACGCGGTCCGCATCGATACCGTACTCCCCTTTCCCTAGGGTGATACCGACGAGAGGACGAAAGCACCTGCGCTCTTTATCTCATTTTAAGGAAGCGAGAGGTTTCTACACGTGTCTAAGATTCGTACGGTCGGCGTCTGCGGCGCCGGACTCATGGGCAACGGGATCGCGCAAACCGCCGCGAGCGCGGGCTTCGACGTCGTCCTGATGGAGGTCGCCGAGGCACCGCTGCAGCGCGGCATGCAGACCATTACCAAGTCACTGGACAAGTTCGTCGAGAAGCAAAAACTCTCGGCGGCCGACCGCGACGCGACGCTGGCGCGCATCACGGCCACCACGAACATTAACGACCTTAAGGATTGCGATCTCGTCGTCGAGGCCATCGTCGAAAACGTCGAGGCCAAAACCGATCTCTTCCGGCAGCTCGACCAG
>DAHUYY010000295.1 GCA_027306845.1 Vulcanimicrobiota bacterium
ACGCGCTCAAATCGTGTTGGAGAAAGTTGCCCTTGGCGACGGCACCTCGATTGCGCTCAAACCGGTCGCGGGTGCCGGCGAACGCGAGAGCGAGATCGCGCGCATGCTCTCCGGCGAACCGCACCGACAGGCGCTCGACCACGCACGCGAGATGATCGCGCGTGCGTCGGCAGCTACGGAATCTGGTGGATCTTCAGGACGTTCGTCCCGCCCGCGCCGACCGGCATCCCGGTCGTAAAGGCGATCAAATCGCCGCGCTGTACGAAGCCCTCTTCCTGCATTCGGCGTTCGGTGACGTAGAGGAGAACGTCGATCGATGCGTATTGGTCGATAAGCAGCGCTTCCACCCCCCATACTAATGCGAGTCGTTGCGCGACCTTGCGATGCGGCGTTAATGCGACGATACGCGCGCTCGGGCGGAACGCGGCGATATGGTGTGCGGTATTGCCGGTGGTCGTGCCGGTAACGATATAAGGAATTCCGAGCTCGCTACTCGCTCTCGTCGCGGCCTCGGCGATGGAACTAGCAATCGTCGGTTCGCTCTTTTCCAGACGACGATCGCGTAGGGTCGCATGCGGGTAATGTTTTTCGATCTCGCGAGCGATCTCGGCCATCGTGCGAACCGCCTCGGTGGGGTAGGAACCGCGGGCGGTCTCACCGGAGAGCATGATCGCGTCGGTGCCGTCGAGGATAGCGTTGGCGACGTCGGCGACCTCGGCACGCGTCGGGCGGGAGTTCGAGGTCATCGATTCGAGCATCTGTGTCGCAGTGACGACCGGCTTGCTCGCGCGATTGCAACGCGCGATGAGATCTTTCTGCACCAGCGGCACCTGTTCGAGCGGAATTTCGATGCCGAGATCGCCGCGAGCGACCATAATTCCGTCGGCGGCGGCGATGATGCGGTCGATATCTTCGAGCGCTTCATGCTTCTCGATCTTCGCCAGCACCGGAACGCGCTTTCCGCGCTCGTTCATGAAGTTCTTCACGCGCTCGATGTCGGCAACGCTGCGAACGAAAGAGACGGCGACGTAATCGACGTGCTGTTCGAGCCCGAAGGCGAGAAATTCAAGGTCGCGATCGGTGACCGCGTCGATATTGAGCGAACCATCGGGATAGTTGATACCCTGACGCGCCCGAAGGTCGCCGCCGAATTCGACGGTCGTAACGACACGTTCGGCGTTCTTTTCGATGATGCGCAACGCGATCGACCCGTCTTGGAGATAGATGCGTTTGCCGACCTCGACATCGTGCGGAAGGGCGGCATAGGAAACGCTCACCCCCTCAGCACCGCCGACTCGATCGTCGACGTAGAGCTCGAAACGGTCGCCGCGCTCGAGACGTACGCTCTCCGTACCCGTGGTGAAACTTCCGGTCCGCACTTTTGGGCCGGGAAGATCTTGTAAGAGGGCGACATGGATGCCGAGTTCGTCGGCGAGTTCGCGTGCCGTGCGGATGACGGCTGCGTGTTCGTCGGGCGTGCCGTGCGAAAAATTCAGGCGTAAGACGTTCGCTCCGGAGACCAATAACGATCGCATAATGCTGCGGTCGCGCGAAGCAGGGCCGATCGTCGCAACGATCTTCGTCCGTTTTTGCATGATCGGTTCCATCGTCTTCGCGATGCGCGCCCGAGATTGCAGGCTCCTGCGTGCCCCGGCGCGCAATACGCGGCGGAGCGATGAGCGAGCATGTGACCGGTTACGACGATCGACGCGAGCGACGGAGACGCGATGCCCTCAGCGCGTTCGGTTCGCTCCTTCTGCACGCGATAATGGCGGCGACGCTCTTCACGATTTCGGTCGCTCCCTCCGCGCAGCAACCCGAGGCGAACGCAAGCACGAGCACCGTGCTCGTCGTCGAGCGACAGGTCGCCGCGCTGCGCGCCAACGCGCGCCCGCAACCGGCCCGCCCGAAGATCGTTCCGCGCCCACCGCAGCCGCCACGCCCCCCGCAGCAGCCGCGCTTGCTCTCGGTGACGCGCCCGAAAGCCTCGCCGCAGCCGCCACCGCAGCCGATTCGCACGCCGCAGCCTTCGCCCGCACCGCCGCAGGCGGCGCCGACGCAGCG
>DAHUYY010000296.1 GCA_027306845.1 Vulcanimicrobiota bacterium
CGCCGTCCACGCGGTCGGCGCGTTCGGAAGTGACTTCACCTATCACTTCCAGCAGTGGATTTGGCAGAACGATCAAGCGGGTAACCTCGACACGCTTTGGCTAGCATACAACAACATCTTCCACCGCGACGGGCACCTATTCTTCGGAAAAATTGAGGCGCCCGGACCCTCGTTCTTCAGCCAGTGGTTTGATCTCGCTGGATTTGAACCGCCGGAAATCAGTGTCGGCGAGCACCCCTATCAGCTCGACGCGAATCGGTGGGGAGCGAAGGTCAACTACGTCTACGGCGACCTCGACGCGGAGGCCGGATGGCTCGGCAGCGACCAAGGCTGGGGTGGACTCAGCGACTTTTCCAATGACACCGACAAGACGTTCCAGTACAAGGTCGCGTACGCAACCCCGGTCAACCCGCTCGAGTTTGGGACGTTCGGGTCGAGCGGCACCTACCCGCTGGCCGAGGGTGGCATCGATCGGTATCACTCGCTCGCGGGATACCTCGAGCGCGATCCCGTAGGCGGCTTTCCGGGCGTGCTTGCGATCTACCAGGCAGCCTACGATGCGAATCCGGGGATGGGCCTCGGACCGGCATCGAGCACCGCTGCAACTCTCGAGTTATACGAGCCGGTGCTGGACAAAGGCCTCGTCTCCCTCCGGGAAGCGTGGACGAACGATGGACTGGGCACGCGGCTTGAAACCGGAAACGTCGACTTCAGCTACCATATCTTGCCGTTCGTACACGTTTACGTCGAGGATGCGCTCGCGCAACACAACGTTCCTGACTGGCGTTACATGATTTGGCTCACCGTTCCGATAAGGAACGTGAAGTAGCGACGCTCAGGCGCGGACCAAGGAGTCCATAATTCGGTCCGCAGCTACTTGGCCGCCGGCAAGGCAAGCCGGAACTCCGGCACCATGATACGCGGCACCCACGAGTGCGAGGCGATCGTAGCGCCTTACGCGCGCTTCGATTGACGCAACGAGATCAACGTGACCGACCTCGTATTCGGGAAGTGCGCGGTTCCATCTTTTCACGCGCGCAAAAGCGGGGCTAGTTGCGATCCCAAAGAGGCGCGCCAGTTCGTGCTGCGCGACGCACGCAAGTTGTTCGTCGGGCCAGGCAGCGCGCTCGGGATGCATCGCGCCGCCGATGAAAGCGCGTAGCAGAAAGCCGTGCTTGGGAGACCGATAGGGGTATTTATGCGTCGACAGGGTTGCGGCAAGTATCGGATGATCCTCGATCTCCGGGACGACTACCCCTTGTATTTGCGGAAGCTCGGCGAGCGTTGGCGCATCGTACGCGAGATTGACCGTAGCGATGGAACTGTACGCGATGTGCCGCAGTGACTCCGCAAGGCGTCGATCTACGCCACGTAGGACGTCCGCCGCGGCTGTCGCTGGAAGCGCACATATGACGGCATCGGCTTGCGTGCGCGTCCCGTCTGCAAACGTTATGCACCAGCTGGTGTTGCGGCGCGAGAGTGCCCTAACCTCGCTGGACAGGCGTACGGAACGACCAAGGCGTCGGGCTAACGCGTCGATGAGTGATTGCAATCCGTCGCGAAGACTAGCCAAGCGAGGTGTCTGAAGATCGCGGGAGCGCGCGCTGACTCGAGTGCTCATCGCGCGAATGAGACTGCCGTGCTTACGCTCCATGTCGACGAGCTGCGGGAGCGTTGCCTGCATACTCAGACGTTCGGGATGGCCGCAGTAGATGCCGCCGACGAGCGGTTGAGCGAGGCGATCGAGCACCTCGCGGCCGAATCGCCGCCTGACGAACGAGGCAACGCTCTCGTCTTCGGTAGAGACTCGAGGCGGTATCAGCGGTTCCATCGCCGCGCGTAGCATTCCAAAACTGCTAAAGATGCGGCTCCTCATCACGGCGGCGAGCGAGGATGGAGCGAAGAGCCGAAATTCGCTTGGGATTGGGCGCAGGCGCCCGTGCCGCACGACGTGGGCTCTACGGTATTCGGGGCGCGTCTCTATGAGGGCATCTCTCAGATCCAAACGCTGCAGCAGTGCTTGCGTCGCCGGCC
>DAHUYY010000297.1 GCA_027306845.1 Vulcanimicrobiota bacterium
CCCTGCTGCTGCCCGAGCTGCTCCCGGCACTGCGGAAGCGCGCCCTGGGGGCCGCGCTCGATTCCCGGCGCTTCTCCGTTGCTTCCAAGGTGCCGCGCGACGCCGACATCGTGTGGCATCCCGCAAACGGAACGTTCTTCGAAAGCACCGCGCCGAGCATCGCAACGATCCACGATGCCGTTCCCTTTCGCTTTCCCGCCGAGGATGCGCGCAAGCGCGCTCGCGACCAAGAACCATTCGTGCGTTCGGCAAAGACCGCTCGCCGCATCATCGCCGTGTCGGAGTTTGGCGCGAGCGAGATCGAAGCGGTCCTCGAGGTACCGCGTTCAAGAATCGATGTGATCTATCACGGCGTCGATTCGGCCTTCGCGCCGGGCGATCCGCAATGGCTGCCTTCCGGGATCGCATCCAAGTCGTACTGGCTCTTCGTGGGCAGTACCGACGAGCCCAGAAAGAATTTCGCGCGCGCGCATGTTGCGCTCAACGAAGCCTACCCAGCGGGCAGCGCTCCGCCGCTCGTTGTCGCCGGCGCGAGGGTTCACGACGTCCCGAAGGTCGTTGCGGTTGGTGAGCTGGGCGACGATCTGCGGAGTCGCAACAACGATCGCCTACGCGATCTCTATCGCGGCGCGATCGCCTTGCTCGTACCGTCGTATCACGAAACGTTCGGAATGCCCCTGATCGAAGCGATGGCCTGCGGCACGCCCGTAATTGCCGCGAACGCGAGTTGCCTTCCCGAAATCGGCGGAGACGCCGCTCTCTATGCCGATCCTCATGACGATGCGCCATGGGTGCAGGCGATCCGCCGCATTTCCGGCGACCCATCGCTGCGATCGATGCTGCGAGAGCGAGGGCTGCAGCGCGCCGCGCAGTTCAGCTGGGAACGCAGCACGTCGCAACACCTCGCGCTCTTCGAACGGGTTGTAAGCGGAGCATGATCCGCGTTGGGGTCGATGCCTGGAATCTCCCACACGACCGTCGGGGTATCGGGCGCTATCTTCGCGAGATCTTGCGTGAATGGCGCGAACGTTTCGCGTCACGCGTGGACGTAACGCTCGTCGTGCCCGAATGGCATACGTGGACGGTGCGCGGACGGTACCGAGACGAAGCCGGTGAGTCGTATCGGGTCGTTTCGCGCGCGCTTCATCCGCGCGCACGCCTGGACGTGCTCTGGTTTCCTTGGAACGGTTGCAGTTGGACCAAGTTCTCGTTACCTGCGGTCGCCACGCTTCACGATGCCTCGAACTTCGTCGTCGGGGGCTATGCCCCCGACACGCAGACGATCTTCCGCAACGCCGCGCGCCTGTGCCAGGGGCTGATCACCGATTCCGAATTCTCGCGGCGCGAACTCGCGCGCGAACTCGCCATTTCGCCGGAGCGAATCGTTGCAATCCCTCTTGGGGTGCGGCCCCTCGAGGAACGCGGCAATCCGTCGATCGACGCCAAATCGCTCGAACCGTACGTGTTATACGCGGGCACGAGCGAACGGCGCAAAGGCGTAGACGTGTTGATTCGCGCCATGGAGATTCTCGCCGAGACGCATCCGCACGTAGGGCTCGTCCTCGCAGGTACGCGCGGCGATGCGGTAAGCGGGAACGAGGCAGCGCACGTGCGCGAACTCGGTTTCGTCGACGACGCAACGCTCGCCGAGCTCTATCGCCATGCGTCCGTCTTTGCGTTTCCATCTCGCTACGAGGGCTTTGGGCTCCCCCCGGTCGAGGCGATGCTCTACGGAAGCCCCGTCGTCACGACCAACGCTTCGTCGTTGCCTGAGGCCACCGGAGGCGCAGCAACGTACGTTCCGCCGGACGATCCGGCTGCGCTCGCCGCGGAGCTCGCGCGTATCCTCGATGACCAAACGTTTGCGCGTGAACTTCGGGCGCGGGGGCTCGCGTGGGCACAAACGCTGAGTTGGACGGCCACGGCCGGCGCGACGCTGCGGGTGTTGGAGAACGGGGCGTTAAAGACCGGGATACCGCGCTCGCGGGCGGCTTCGAGGTCGACCTGATT
>DAHUYY010000298.1 GCA_027306845.1 Vulcanimicrobiota bacterium
GGTGAGAACCTAACTAACCCAGCTGCGAGAGCGTTTGTACAGAGCCGATCTGTACGCCTGACGCGGCCAACGCGCCCAGCGCCACGGCTCCTTGTGAGCGCCCTCACCGACGTTCGCTCGCCCCTCCTGTGGCGTGATTCGACAGATCAGGAGGTGTCGCGATGAGCCAGTATGAGGACTTGCTGATTGACGCCCTGCTTGATTTTGGCTTCACGCTCGATGAAGCGATGCGGCTGATCGAGTTGCAGGAGCGCAACGACACCAGGCGACGCAACGACACCAGGCGACGCAAGGTGGCGCTCGAAAACCAGACACGGCTGTGGTTGGGCGACGATAGCAACCATATCTGGAACTAGTCAACCCCAGGTCAACGTGATATCGGAGGAGGCGGCTAAAATGCCGCCTCTTTTTCGCCGATAGAAGAAATGAGCGCGGCTGGACGACCTCTCGCACGGGGGCGGGGCCGCGGGTCGAACCTGACCGATTGATGGTTCGACCACCATACATAACACCGAATCCGTGCGGAGGGTCTTTGTATTGGTACGCGGTCTTTATACCTCGGCGAGCGGGATGCTCGTCGCCCAGCAACTAGCCAACACGGTGGCGAATAACCTCGCCAACGTCAACACCAACGGCTTCAAGCAGACGTTGCTGGAGATTCAATCCGCCCCGACGCTCGACGTCTATCGTTTGCAGACCGATCCCGGTCCGCGGACGGGCACGAATGCGCTTCCCGGCGTGCCGGTCGCCGCACCGGTCGGGCAGCTCGGTACCGGCGCCTGGATCTACGATACGCCGGAGACCTTCGCGCAAGGGCCGCTTCAGGCGACCGGCAATCCTTACGATCTCGCACTCGGCGGCACGAACGCGTTCTTCAACGTGCAGACGCCGCAAGGCGTGCGCTACACGCGCGACGGGCAGTTCACCGTCAATCCCAACGGCAATTTGGTAACGACGGACGGCAATTATGTCCTCGGCCAGAACGGCCCGATTCAGGTTCAGCAGCAGCAGGGTGCGGTCACCGTCGGCCCCGACGGAACGGTTTCGCAGAACGGCATCACGATCGATCGCCTCGCGCTCACGCGTTTCAACAATCTCGTCGATCTGCGCAAGCAGGGGAACAATCTCTTCGTCGACACCGGCAACGCGCAACCGCAGCCGACGACCGCTGCGACGGTCATTCAGGGTTCGCTTGAGAAAAGCAACTCCAACGTCGTTCGCTCGATGGTCGATCTTATCGTCGCCGAACGCTGGTTCGATTCGAACTCCAAATCGGTAAAAATGCAAGATCAAGCTACTCAGCTGGCGATCCAAGACGTCGGCACCACGGCATAACGGAGAGAGGACACTACCACCATGATGCGAGCACTCTACACGGCCGCCAGCGGGATGATCGCCCAACAGTACAACATGGATACGATCTCCAACAACTTAGCGAACGTCGACACGACGGGTTTTCGTCGCAACGTCGCGCATTTTCAGGATCTGGTGTACCAGCAAATCCAAGCACCGGGTGCGCCGATCGGCGCCTCGATCGTGCCCGTCGGCCAACAGGTCGGGCTCGGCGTGAAAGTCGGTTCCTCGGAGAAAGTCTTCACGCAAGGCTCGCTCCAGCAGACCGGCAATCCGCTCGATGTCGCGATCGAAGGCGACGGTTTCTTCCAGGTCACACTTCCCGACGGCACCACCGGCTACACGCGCGACGGCTCGTTTAAGGTCGACGCGAACGGCGCCGTGGTGACCGCGGATGGCTACTTCGTTCAGCCGCAGATTACGATTCCCGCGAACGCCACGTCGGTGCAAATCGGCCAGGACGGCACCGTGACCGCACTCGTGCCGGGAAGCGCGATTCCGCAGCAGCTCGGGCAGCTCACGCTGGCGCGATTCGTCAACAACGCCGGGCTCTCGCCGATCGGCGGACAGAATATTTACACGCAGACCGCGGCGAGCGGTCCGCCCGTCGTGACCCAGCCTGAACTCAACGGCGCCGGCTCGCTGCAGAGCGGCTA
>DAHUYY010000299.1 GCA_027306845.1 Vulcanimicrobiota bacterium
GATCAAATAGAAGGCGGAGCGCACGTTCTCGATGTGTGTACCGCGCTCACCGAGCGCACCGACGAGCCCGAGCAGATGCGCGCGGTCGTCCGCCGGCTCGCGCAATCGGTCGAAGCACCGCTTATGATCGATTCGACCGAGGCGGCCGTCGTGCGCAGCGCGCTGGAGAACTATCCCGGGCGAGCGATCGTCAATTCCGTTCATCTCGAAAGCGGACGCACGAAAATCGATGCGATCCTGCCGATGGCGATCGAACACGGCGCAGCGGTCGTCGCGTTGACCATCGATGAAATCGGCATGGCGAAGACGGCGCAACGCAAGGCCGAGGTCGCCGAGCGAATTTATGAGATCGTCGTCGGAGAATACGGCTTGCCGCCGCGAGCGCTAATTTTCGACGATCTCACGTTTACGCTTGCAACCGGTGATGCCGAATATATCGATTCGGCTCGCGAAACCATCGAAGGCATTCGAGCGATCAAAGCGGCGCTTCCGGGCGTGCTCACGTCACTTGGCGTCAGCAACGTTTCGTTCGGTCTCAAGCCCGCCGCCCGTGCAGCACTCAATTCCGTGTTTTTGCACCATTGTGTCGAGGCTGGGCTCGATCTCGCGCTCGTTCACCCAAAAGAAATTACGCCGTATACGGAACTCGATTCAGATGCGCGCGAAGCGTGCGACGACTTAGTATTCAATCGTCGCCCCGACGCTTTAGCGCGTTTTATCGAACGATACGAAAACGTCGTCGTCCAGAGCGAAGACGAGCGTGCGACCGACGATGCGAATACTCCGGCGGAAACGCGAATTCACCAGGCAATTCTGCGCCGTAAAAAGGACGGCATCGAGGGAATGCTCGACGAGGTCTTGCTGCACCGGACGCCCGTCGAAGTGCTCAACGAGGTGCTATTGCCCGCCATGAAAGAAGTCGGCGATCGGTTCGGCGCCGGGGAACTTATTCTCCCGTTCGTGCTGCAATCGGCTGAGGTGATGAAACGCGCGGTCGCTCATGTCGAACAGTTCCTCGAGCGGCGTGACGGTAGCACGAAGGGAACGGTCGTGCTGGCGACGGTATTCGGCGACGTCCACGACATCGGGAAAAACCTCGTTCATACGATTCTCTCCAACAATGGCTACACCGTTCACGATCTCGGCAAGCAGGTGCCGATGAACGTTATTCTCGAGAAGGCATCGGAGGTAAATGCCGACGCTATCGGGCTCTCGGCGCTCTTGGTTTCAACCAGCAAACAGATGCCGATTTGCGTCCAAGAGCAAGATGCACGTGCGCTGGCATTTCCCGTTATCGTCGGAGGGGCCGCTATCAATCGCGATTTCGGTCGGCGGATCGCGCTGCTCGACGACGGGCAGCGCCCCTTCGAGCCGGGAGTTTTTTACGCGAAGGATGCATTTGAAGGGCTCGATATCATGGATGCGCTCACCGGAGACGAGGAAAGGCGCCGCGTCTTCGTCGAGCGAGTGAAGGGCGAGGCGCTCGGTGCGCAGGCGAAGCTTCGGGAGCCGTCGCGCCCCTCAGGCGAACTTCGCATCTCCACTGTTAAAAGCGTCGTCGTCGAGCCGCCGAAGCCGCCGTTCTGGGGGGCGCGCACGCTCGCCGATATCGACGTGCGCGAGCTCTGGGATTGCTTCGACCTGAAGTCGCTCTATCGGCTCTCGTGGGGGGCCGGCAATCAAAAAGGCGAGGCGTTTGAAAAAACGGTGCGCGAGGAGTTCGAACCGCGCCTCGCCCACTATCGCGCGGAGGCCGAACGCGGTAAAATCGTTCACCCGCGCGTCGCCTATGGATATTTTCCGGTCGCCGGTATTGGGAACGACGTGCTCTTTTTCGATCCGGAAGATCCGACGCGCGAAGTGGCGCGCATGTCGTTCGCACGGCAGATCGGCGGAGAGCATCTATCTCTCGCCGATTATCTCCGCGAACCGATCGCCGGAGCGGCATCCGATATCGTCGCGCTTCAGGTCGTTACCGTCGGGGCCGAGGTCGCC
>DAHUYY010000029.1 GCA_027306845.1 Vulcanimicrobiota bacterium
CGTCGTTGGAGGGAGAGTTGGAGCTCGCGATTCCTCCGGGCACGCAGACCGGGACGACGCTTCGTATGCGCGGGCACGGAATGCCCAGCGTTCGCGGCGGACAGCGCGGCGACCACCACGTCACCGTCCACGTCGTCACGCCGGCGCGCGTTTCGAAAAAGCAGCGCGAATTACTCGAAGAGTTCGCTCGCCTCGGGGGTGACGAGATCGAGGAACGCTCGTTCTTCGAACGCCTCAAAGAAGCGTTTCGCGCGGAATAATCGATGGCGCGCTTTTTTGTCGAAGGTATCGTTCGTATCGGCATACCGTGCTCGATCGTCGGCGAAGATGCGCGAAAACTCAAACTCGTTCTTCGTGCCCGTATAGGCGACGAGATCGAAATACTCGATTCCGCCGGGGCGCGCTATCGTGGCCCGATCGAGCGCCTTGACCGCGACGCATCGGTTCTACCGCGGGAACGCATCCCCGAGTCGGCGCCGGAGCATGCACTGCGCTTTACTTTGGCACAAGGCATCCCCAAGGGCAGCAAGATGGACTACGTGGTCGAGAAGGCGAGCGAGCTCGGCGTGGCGCGCCTGGTGCCGCTGCTGACCGAGCGGTGCATCGCGCGCGATTGCTCGCCCGGGAAACGCGAGCGCTGGCAGCGCCTGGCCCGCTCGGCGGCGCTGCAATGTGGGCGCAGCGAACCGATGGAGATCCTCGCTCCGGTCGCGCTCGACGCGCTCTTGGCCGAGGCGACGCAGTACGACGCGCTCCTCATGCCCTGGGAGTTGGCACCGTTGCAATCACCGCTGCCGCTCCTACGCGATGCCCTCGGGGGGGCGCAGAGCGCCCTGGGGCTCGTGGGGCCCGAAGGTGGTTTTAGCGCCGATGAGGCCGAGCGGGCCGGCGCCGCCGGGGCGGTGATGCTCCGGCTCGGTTCGCGAATATTGCGAACCGAAACAGCCGGAGTCGTGCTATCGGCTGCCGTACTTCTTACGGTGCTCTAGAAGCCGCAATGTGACGGCCTTGGGGGGGCTCTTGCGTATGCTCGGAGAGATGCTCGTCGCCGATGCTCCGGAACAAGAAGAAGGGCGTTTTTTCGCCTTTTCCGCGCGCGCATTCGCGCTCGCGGCGGTCGCGACGTTGCTCTTCTCCGTCGCCGCAGGTTTTGTTGCTTGGCCGCTGCACCCGCTTGCGGCCTTGGCAATCGTCGTGGCCGGCGCGACGATTTTGCTGGTGCTCGGTGCGATCTGGCTCTGGATGATGCTGCCGACCGTGCGGCGATTCGCGGCCTTCGCCGCGGCGATCGAACTCGAACGCGCTCGCTTCGAACGCCTTTTTTCAAAGATGCCCGATATCGGCATTCTCTACGATGAAAACGGCGTTGCAAAACAGGTCAACGCGTCGGCGCAAGCGCTCTTCGGCGATGAGGAAGACGATTGTACGGGGCGCCCGTTTTCCGAGTGCGTCGCTTCGGAGCAGCGCGAGCACGTCGCGCGTTATTTCTCGCGCGCCCTTACCGGTGAGGTCGCGGAGTTCGAGACGGTGGCGCTCGGCGCACAGGGCCAACGCATTCCCGTCTGGGCGACGCTCGTGCCGGTCATCGGCGGTGGAGAGATCGTCGGCGTCTTTTGGCTCGCTAAAGATCTTCGCCCGCTGCGGATTTTGGAGCGCGAGGTGTTCTTCGAGACCGAACGCTTCCGCTCGCTCTTCGATATCAATCACGAACCGATGCTCCAACTCGGAGCCGACCGGCTCATTTTGCGTGCAAACGCGGCCTTCGAACGCATTTCCGGTTTTGGAAGCGGCGAACTCGTTGGGGCGACCTCCGCGCTCTTTTCCCCGGTAGGCACGGAGGAGGCTCGAGAAAATTTCTATC
The DNA here is from genome assembly GCA_027306845.1 of Vulcanimicrobiota bacterium. Classification (GTDB taxonomy): domain Bacteria; phylum Vulcanimicrobiota; class Vulcanimicrobiia; order Vulcanimicrobiales; family Vulcanimicrobiaceae; genus JABEUX01. The sequence goes on from DAHUYY010000029.1 coordinate 1,862, forward strand.
GTCGCGTCATGGCCGGCGAGGCATTTGAAGCGGAGTCGCAACTGCGTTGTAAGGACGGGCGCGTGCTCCCGGTGATGGTCGCATTGATTCCCATGGCGCGGGGAACCGAGATCGAGGGATACTATCTCGTCATGCGCGATCTCAGCGCGCAGCGAATGTTCGAACGCCGCGAGGAGACGACGCGCGAGAAACTGCGCGAACTCTATCGATTGGCAACGGTTCCGCAAGAAGAGCTCGAGCCATTACTCGCACGCGTTCTCGATTTTGGGCGCCGAATGCTTGGGATGGAGATCGGTTACGTGCTCGGCATCGACGGCGATGATTTCGTGGTTCGCGCACGGGGCGGCTCCGGACGCTTCGCGATCGGCGAGCGCGTTCCGATCGCACGAGCAATTTCGCGACATGTTTTGGAAAACGAGGAACCGCTGGTTATCAACGATATTCGCGAGAGTTCGATGCGCGGCGATGTAGCGGCCGATGGCGAGCCCTGGCGTTGCTTCCTCGGCGCGCCGATTTCAGTAGAAGGGATTCGCTTCGGCTGCTTGGCGTTTTCCTCGAAGTATCTGCGCGATACCCCCTTCGATGCGAACGATTTCGACTTTGTGAAACTGATGGCTGCTTTACTTGGGAGCGCCTTCGAGCGAGATCGCCGGGCGAGGACACTCGGCGACCTCGCCTTGCGCGACCCGCTCACGGGGCTCGCCAATCGGACGATGCTCGCACAGCGCCTCGAACGGGAAATCGCGCACGCAAAGCGCAATGGTGGGGAGTTGGGTATTCTCTTTCTCGATCTCGATGGTTTTAAGGACGTGAACGATCGTTTTGGCCATGCCGTGGGGGATCGCTTGCTTGCCGAGGTCGGGCGCCGACTTCTCGGCGTCGTGCGCGGCGACGAACTCGTTGCCCGCATCGGCGGCGATGAATTTGTCGTGGTCCTTAACGATCTGCGCAGCGATAGTTTGGAGCGCTGCACCGAACGCATCGAGCGCGCGCTAACGCAGCCCTACGCGGAGAGCGCTCTCTCCGTCGGCGTCTCGATCGGCTCTGCGGTCTGGGGCCTCGATGGGAACGATCCGAGCGCGCTTCTCGGCGTCGCCGACGCCAAGATGTATCGTGCAAAACAGGCGCGTCGCAGCGCTGGAGTTCGGTAGCAATGTACGCAGTTGCGATCCTCTCCGCCCTGGTCGTTGCGCTCCTCATCGTCGCAATCGTGCTGGAGCGCTATCGCCGAAAGCTCCTTGCGAGCGTCGAAATGGGGCAGCGAAAATACGCGCGGCTTCGCGCGCGGTTCGCCGCACTCTACGACGATAGCCCCGATGCTATTGCGAGTTACGATCTGCAAGGGCGACTCGTGCATGGGAACTCGTCGGCGATCGTGTTGCTGGGGTACGGAACCGGAGAGATGGTCGGGCGCCACTTCTCCACCCATATCGCTCCGGAATCACTCGACGAAACCGTCGCGGCGTTCGAAAGGGCGGTCGCCGGTTCGACCGAGTATTTCGTTACCCGCTTCATCGACGCGCAGGGCGGGCGGCTCGATGTCCTCGCAACGATCTCGCCGATTCACGAAAACGGAGCGCCGATCGCCGTGCTCGCAACGGCGCGCGATCTGCGGCACGTCGTGCCGCTCGAGGCAAGCAGCGCACAGGTAGAACAGCGCTTCGACTCACTCTTTGATGGCCACGCGACGCCGTTGCTCGAACTTGACGCACAGGGTCGCTATCGACGGGTCAATGCCGCCTTCGATCGTTTTAGCGGAGCCTCGCGCGCGATCGGTTTTCGGCTCTTCGAAGAGGACGTTACGCCCGGCGATATCACCGCCTTGCGCACCGCCTTCGCCCGTGTGATGTTGGGCGAACACCCGCAAGCCGAGTTGAACGTCATTCGCAGCAACGGCGAGAGCGCGTCGATGCGCTGTTCGTTCTCGCCGATCGTCGTCGACCGTTCGATTGAAGGCGCGTACGTGTCGCTCGAAGATGTCTCCGAGATGCGCGATCTCGCGCATCGCGAGCGTATGCGGAGCGAACGCATGCGCGAACTGCTCGCGCTTGCCGCGGCCTCGGGGCTGGAGTTCGACGCACAGATCGAGCGCGTGATGCGATTCGGTATCGAATCGCTCGGCGCCGACGCATGCTTCGTTACGAAAGTGAAGGGCGACGCCGTCGTCGTCGAACGCTGCGTCGGGGCAACCGAGATTCCGGTGGGAATGGAGATCGCCTTCGGGCGCACCTTTAGCCGCGAAGCATTCGGCACCGACGTCGTGTTGGCGATCGACGATACGCAAGGTGGAAATTGGCGGCTCGACCCCGCGACCGATTGGCAAGGCTGGCGCAGCGTGCTGTTGGCGACGATCTGGGTTGAAGGCGTTCCCTACGGAACGGTATCCTTTGAATCGCGCCGCGCGCGCGCCGGAGCGATGCGCTTCGACGATGCCGATCGCGATTTTATGCGTTTGCTCGCGGCACTTTTGGGATCGGCGATGGAGCGCGATCTCCAGGTGAAGCGAATGGGCGAGCTCGCCTTTTACGATCCGCTCACCTCGTTGCCGAATCGGAGTAATTTTGCCGAATCGCTCCGCCGCGAAATCACGCGCGCGACGCGCTCGAACGCACAGGTGGCACTGTTCTATATCGATCTCGACGGTTTCAAAGAAGTCAACGACGCCTACGGGCACGGCGTCGGCGACGAAGTGCTCCTCGAGGTTGCGCGCCGCTTCGATGGGGTGGTGCGCGCTTCCGACACGATCGCCCGCATTGGTGGTGACGAGTTCGCCGTCATTCAGAGCGATGCGACCGATCTCTCGATCGAGCGCCTCGAACTACGCATCGCCGAGGCGCTTTCAACCCCGGTTCAGGCGCGCGATCGTGCCATCTCGATCGGTGCCAGCGTCGGCGTTGCGCTCTTCCCCAACGATGCTACCGATACGGCTCGACTCATCGAACAGGCTGACGCCGCGATGTACGATCGTAAGCGCAACCGCTCGCGGCGCTCGGATGGGGCGGAACAATTGCGCTCGACGTCGTAGAAATGCAGGATATATGAGCGCCCTGCCCTTTACCATCGTGGTCCCGACCTACAACGAAGCCGGTGGCATCGAACGGCTCCTTCGGGGAGCCGTCGACGTTTTTCGCGCCGCCGGCCTCGATGGTGAGATCGTGGTGGTCGACGACAACTCGCCCGATGGCACCGGTGCTATCGTCGACCGGCTCTCCACCGAGCTCCCCGTGCGTTGCCTGCACCGGCCGGGGAAGATGGGGCTCTCCAGCGGGGTGATCGATGGCTGGAAGGCCGCTCGCCCGGAGTCGGTGGCGCTGGGAGCGATGGATGCCGATTTCAGCCACGATATCCGCATCATTCCCAAGATGGTTGAGGCACTCGCATCCGGGCAGTATGGACTCGCCGTCGGCAGCCGGTACGTTCCCGGCGGCGGCATCGCCAACTGGCCGGCGAAGCGGATTTTTACGTCGCGCGTCGCGTGCATGCTCGCGCGTCCGCTGACCCCGATCGCCGATGTCACGAGTGGTTTCTTTTTAGTGAAACGCGAGGCACTCGCCGGCGTCGAGCTCGACCCGATCGGCTTCAAGATCGGCCTTGAGGTGATTGCGAAGGCCCACTACGGGCGGGCGTTGGAGATCCCGTACGTTTTTACCGATCGAATCGTCGGTGAGTCGAAGCTCAATCAGAGCGAGATTCTCAACTATATCAAACAACTGAGCCGGCTCTACCGTCGGCGCCTCACGGGCGCGAAAGCCTAAGAGGATGCCGATGGCGGATTGGCTGCGCGGCGGGCGCAATCGCGATAAAGTCCGCGACGATGCGGCGCAGTGGGTGAAATGCCCGAGTTGCGGCGAGGTGCTCTACCGTCCCGATCTATCGGCGAATCTCGATGTCTGTGCACGTTGCTCGCACCACTTCCGCATGCGCGCGCACGATCGCATTCTCTCGCTCGTCGACGGCGATTTCGAGGAGATTGCGCGCGGCGTTCTTCCCGCCGATCCGCTGGGTTGGACCGATAAGAAGAGCTATCCGCAAAAACTCGCCGCCGATGCCGAAAAGAGCGGCATGGATGAGGCGGTGCTCTGCGGCTTCGGGAGCATCGGCGGCCACGAGGTCGCTCTCGGGGTTATGGATTTCCATTTTCGCGGCGGAACGATGGGTTCGGTCGTCGGCGAGCGCCTGACGCGTCTCATCGAGGCGGCGACGGCGCGTCAACTTCCCTGCACGATCTTCACTGCATCTGGCGGAGCGCGGATGGAAGAAGGTATGCTGGCGTTGATGCAGATGGCGAAGACGACGGCGGCGGTACTGCGGCTCAAGGCGAGCGGAGAGCCGTTTATAACCGTACTCACCGATCCGACGACCGGCGGCGTCTCGGCTTCGTTTGCTTTTCAGGCCGACGTCATTCTCGCCGAACGCAATGCGATGATCGGTTTCGCCGGCCGTCGCGTCATCGAACAGACGATTCGGCAGCGCTTGCCCGACCGTTTCCAGACCGCCGAGTTCTTACTCGAGCGCGGACATATCGACGGAGTCGTCGAGCGCGCGAATCTGAAATCGACGCTGGAGCGAATCCTTGGGTACGCACGCGCGGGTCGCGAGCGTCGTAAACGCGCGGAGTTGTCGGCATGAACCCGTTGCTCGAACGAGAGAAGGGCCTGCTGGAGCTCGAGCGGCGGATCGAAGATCTGCGTTCGGCGAGCGAAGGAAAGCGGATCGATATGTCCGCGGAGATCGCCTCGCTCGAAAGTAAATATCGCCAGGTACTCGCCGAGCTCTTCGGTTCGCTGACGCCGTGGGAAAAAGTCCACATGGCGCGCCATCCGCGCCGCCCGACCGCGCTCGATTATATCGCCGGCTTCGATGCGTTCGATGAGTTACACGGCGACCGTATGTCTCGCGACGATTCGGCGATCGTCGGCGGCTTCGCGCGGCTCGGCGGCCATTCCATCGTCGCGATCGGTCAGCAGCGCGGGCGCGATATGAAAGAAAATCTCGCGCGAAATTTCGGCATGTCGACCCCCGAGGGATACCGGAAGGGCGAGCGTCTCGCGTTGCTCGCAGAGCGCTTTAACCTGCCCTTGGTCACCTTCGTCGATACGAAGGGTGCCGACCCGGGCATTCTCTCCGAAGAGCACGCGCAGTCGGAGGCGATTGCAAGTTCGTTGGAGGTCTTTGCCGGCCTGAAGGTGCCGACGCTCTGCGTCGTTATCGGCGAGGGCGGCTCGGGGGGCGCGCTCGCGCTGGCGATCGCCGACCGCGTGCTCATGCTCGAGCATAGCGTCTATTCCGTGGCTTCGCCCGAAGGCTGTGCCGCGATTCTTTGGGGTGATGCGAGCAAAGCCGAAGAAGCCGCCGCGCACTTAAAATTGACGGCCGCGGATCTTCGCGGCTTCGGAATCATCGACGAAATCATTCCCGAACCGCTCGGCGGAGCGCATCGCGATCCGGAGGGAACGGTGACGCGCGTGCTCGATCGGGTTGGAGCGCTGCTCGACGTTCTCGAAACCTATTCGTTGCGCGAACTCCTCGATGCGCGCTATGAAAAATATCGGCACTTAGGGAGCTGGCGTGACGCCGTCGCCGGTTCGGATGGTGCGACGTGATCGTCGGCTTGGCGCGCCATCCGCTCGTCCGTACCGTCAGGCGTTTCGCCGCTCTCGCGGTCGGATCGTTTTTTCTGCTCTTAGTGGTAGCGCAATTTGCACGCGTTATCGGTACCGACGTCAAATTAACCTCCGATCTGCATCAAACGCGCAAGAGTATTGCTCGCTACGAACGGCGCGATGCACGTTTGCGCCGTCGCATCTCGCGCTTGAGAACCGCACGCGGAGCGATTCCTGAGATTCACGAACGGCTGCGGATGCTTGCGCCGAACGAACACATGGTTATCGTCGAACCGCGCCCCTCGCCCACCGTCCATTGAACCAGTCGGAAAAACGGAACGGAACCGTCGTGCAGATTCACGCACACGGTGCGCTCGTGCGTTTGGAGAACGGCGAACTAGCGAGTATCAACGAGAGCGAAGTAGCGATCTATCGCAAATTCCTCGAACATGCAATGCAGGTCGACCGGGAGATCGAGCTGGCGGTGATCGCGCACGACCGTCGCTTGGAAGCGAAGGTGATTCCGCTGCAGCGCGACGATGCGTTCGAAGAGCAGCTGATGCGTTTCAATAAAGGCGATGAAGAAGAACGTGCCGAGGCGTTGAACGACCCTCCGCCGTCGCGACGTCGGCGGTTCGTCCCGAAGAAACGCGACGATCCCAAACCTTGAGCGGCTACCTCGCCGTCATCTCGATCGGCACGAATTCAACGCGCGTTTTGCTCGCAGACGCACCTGAGGGGCACCCGCACGTTGCGCTCGAACGCTCGATCGGCACTCGTCTTGGCGAAGGCGTCGGCGAGAGCGGAGCGCTCGGCGAAGAACCGATGGAACGAACCCTCGAAGCGGTGCGGGTGCACGTCGGAAGCGTGCGCGGCCACTATTTGCGGTTGTACGCCATCGCTACCAGCGCGGTCCGTCGTGCGACGAATCGCGAGCCCTTCGCACGCGCGGTCGAACGGATCGCCGGCGTTCCGTTGCGCGTACTGTCGGGCGAGGAAGAAGCAGCCGCATCGTTTCGCGGAGCGATAGCGAGCCTACCGGCGAGCCCCGGCACGATGACCGGAGCGATCGATGTCGGGGGTGGAAGTACGGAGTACGCGCTCGGTGACGGAGAGCTTCCGCAACGTTCGTTTTCGGCGGAGATCGGTGCGGTGCGCCTTACCGAGGCGGTGCCGCAACTCGCCGGCTTCACCGGAGCGGTGGAGGAAGAAGCGCTCGAACGGGCGCGAGCGATCGCTCGCGAGCGCCTCGCGGCATTTGCGGAATTTCGCGGCGCCGAACGTATCGCGCTCGTCGGCGGTAGTGCAACGAGCGCAGCCTCGGTGATTCGCGGCCGCCGCGGCAGGATCGAACGCTTCGAGCTCACGCGCGACTTGCTCGCCGCCACATTCGTGCGGCTCTGTTCGCTGGGTATCGAAGAGCGGCGAGCGCTCGAAGGCGTTAAAGCGCAGCGCGCCGATATTCTCCCAGCGGGCGTATTGATTCTCGCAACCGCCCTGGAGCGTTTGGAGGTCGATCGAGCGACGGTAACCGCGGGGGATCTCCTGCTCGGCTATCTCCTCCAACAGCAGGATGCGCTGGCGGCCGCGCGGCATCAGGGCAGAACGGGAGGGTGGTGGAATCGGTAGACACAGCAGACTTAAAATCTGCCGCTCGAAAGGGCATCCGGGTTCAAGCCCCGGCCTTCCCAAATAATTTCATCGGCAACCAACGTGCACGCTCGGAGGTTTGAGCGGGCATGTCCGCTTCATTGTTTTCGCCGTTCTCGCTGCGCTCTGTTGATATTTCCAATCGCGTCGTCGTTTCGCCGATGTGCCAATATTCGGCAATCGACGGCACCGCATCGGATTGGCATCTCGTTAACCTCGGCCATCTCGCTCTCTCCGGGCCGGGATTGGTATTCTTCGAGGCGACGCATGTCAATCCGGAAGGGCGTATCACGCCGCATTGCCTCGGCCTCTACAGCGACGAGAACGAACGCGGGCTCAAACGGGTCGTCGATTTTCTCAAGACGTGGTCGCAGAGTCGCGTCGGCATTCAACTCGGCCACGCCGGGCGCAAGGGCGGAACGCGGCCGCCGTTTGCCGTCGGCGATTTGCCGCCCGATCCGCCGCTCTGGAGACCGGTCGCACCGAGCGCGCTTGCCTATGACGAAGGTTGGGCGCAGCCGCTCGCGCTCGACCGGAACGGAATCGCAAGAACGATCGCGGATTTTGTCGCGGCGGCGAAACGCGCGCAGCGTGCCGGCGTCGAGGTGGTGGAGCTCCATTTCGCGCACGGGTATCTCGCGCATCAATTTCTCTCGCCGTTGAGCAACCGACGCGACGACGAGTACGGCGGATCGCTGGAGAACCGCATGCGTTTTCCGTTGGAACTCTTTACAGCGGTGCGCGAAGCGCTGCCCGCGGAGATGCCGGTCGGCGTTCGCGTCTCGGCGACCGATTTCGTCGAAGGCGGTTGGGATCTCGAATCGTCGATTACGTTGGTGCGACGGCTCGCCGAACGCGGTTGCGACTTCGTCGACGTCAGTGGGGGCGGGCTCTCGCCATTACAGAAGATTCATCCGGCGCCGGGCTATCAGGTGGATTTTGCGAAAGCGATCCGTGCGGCGACGGGAATGGCGACGATCGCCGTGGGGATGATCGTCGACCCCGAGCATGCCGATCGCATCGTACGCGACGGAGAGGCCGATTTTGTAGCGCTCGCGCGCGGCTTTCTGCGCGATCCACGCTGGCTCTGGAACGCCGCCGATACGTTGGGAGGCGAGAGTTTCGTGCCGCCGCAGTACCAGCGCGGCCGTCAGATCGCGATCCCGAAACCCAGCCCCAGATAATGCGAGCGTACGCCGGCGCTCGTCGATTGAGCGGCCTCGATATCGAGTTCGAGCGTCGGCGTCGCTTCGTACTGGAAGCCGCCGTCGACCGTAAAGGCGCCGGGGGCTTCGGGCGCGGTACGCGAGAGCGCGACGCCCTCGAGGTAGGCCTGAAAGCGCGGCGTCAGGAGATCTGTTAGCGCCATCGAGGGTTGGAGAGCGAGGTAGCGCTGCCGCCTGCCGCCCTTCGTAAATCCGCTGGTATCGATCGCCGAGATCGTGGCCCCGAGCCCCGAGCGCGCACCTAACGCCGTCGCGAGATCGAGATTGAGCGTCGTCGACGGCGCCCCTAGGGTCACCCCCGCCGGCGCGGTTGGGAGGCTCTGGATCAGATCGAAGGCACCGCCGAGGGTCGGCCGGTCGAGGAACTGCCACTTGAGCCCCACGCCGAGGTCTTGAAGCCCCGCTGCGGGCAGCGCGCTCCCGATGACGAGGTTGGGGCCGTTGATATCGGCTTCGAAGCCATGGCCGAGCCCGTAACGCAGGAAGCCCTGCCCCACGCTCACGTTGCTACCGGCGGCATCGACGGTGTTCTGAATGCCGAACTCGCCGACGAAGCGGTGTCGTGCTACGGCGCAGGTGGAGAAACCGATCGTCGGACGGTTGAGAATCGCTAAGAGCCCCCCATCGCAGAGGCTCGCCGGTTTTGGCGCCGTCGCGGCTCCCAGCGTTGCCGCCAGGGTTGCGGCGAGGGCGAGCGCGCGACATGTCGAAAGCATCCTCTCGACCTTTGCAGGCGCGAAAGTGTCTCCCCTGCTCGTAGGATGGCACGGAATGCCTCCTTCGTAGTGAGATGAGGCATCGCTTCGATACGTTTCCCGTTCATCTACAGGAGGACGCCGTACACGTGAAAATCGTGGTCACCGTCAAGTTGGTTCCCGATCCCAACGGCGAGAAAAAAATCGACCCCGCAACCAAGCGATGGGTGCGCACGGGCGTCGAAACCGTTATCAATCCCTACGACGAGTACGCATTAGAAGCTGCGTTGCAGCTCAAGGAGCGCATCGGCGGTGACAGCACGGTGACGGTGTTCTGCATGTCACCCGAATCGCTGAAAGAATCGTTGCGCAAAGCGCTGGCGATGGGCGCAGATGGTGCGGTCATGCTCAGCGATAGTTCGCTTGAGGGAAGCGATGTATGGGCGAGCGCGCACGCAATGAGCCTCGCGCTCAAGCGTATCGGCTTCGATATTCTCATCGTCGGTGGACTCACCGATGACGGGAGCACCGGGGCGGTTCCCGGTGCACTCGCGGAATTTCTCGGGGTGCCCTGCCTGACGAACGTGCGGAAGATCGATGTTGCCGACGGGAAGGTGCGTGTCGAGCGTGAGACCGATAGCGGCTATCAAGAAGTAACCGGAGCGCTTCCGATGCTGGTTACGACCGCGTTGACGATCGGCGAACCGCGATACCCGTCGCTCAAAGGCATTATGGGCGCGAAGAAAAAGCCGATCGAAATGTTGAGCGTCGCCGATATCGGCGCCGCCGATGCCGTTGGATCGACGGGATCGAAGACGGAGTTACTCTCCTTCGCACCGCCGCCGGCACGCGGTGCAGGGCAAATCGTCACCCCGGAGGACCCCGCCGCAGGTGCGGCGGCGATTCTCGCTTTTCTTAAAGATAAAAAGTTGGTGTAATGAAAAACGTCATCGTTTACGTCGAGCAGAAGAAGGGCGCGACGCGTAAGGTCACCTTCGAAATGCTGACCGAGGCACGGAAAATCGCCGACGCACTCGGCGGCCGCGCCGTCGCCGTGGTGCTCGGAGCCGGTGCCGCACAGGTCGCAGAGCAACTGAAGAACTACCCGGTCGACGCGGTGCAAGTCGTCGAAGACCCGGCGGTCGATACGTTCTTGCTCGATCCGATCGTTCATTATCTTGAGGTGGCGGCGAAGAATGTCGGCCCGTCGCTGCTCCTCATTCCCAACACGCTCTCGGGAAGAGATCTCGCCGGAAGGCTCGTCGCGCGACTCAACGCCGGTATCGCCGCCGACGTCACGGAGATCGCGGCGACGAACGGTCGCGTCGAGTGCGTTTCGCCGAAACTCGGCGGTGCGCTGGTGACCCACTGCGTCTTGCGCGCCGGTGATTACGGCATTGCGACGATTCGCCCGGGTGCATTTAACGCCGCGCCCGGCGGCAGCGGTGCTGCAATCGAACGGCACGACGCGCAGAGCGCGCAGTATCCCCTCGCCATCGAACGCGATGTCGAAGAGGGCTCGGGCGAGATGGCGCTTGAAGAGGCGCCGGTCGTCATCGCCGGCGGGCGCGGCATGGGCGGCGCCGAGCCGTTCACGACGATGCTCAAACCGCTTGCCGATGCATTCGGCGGAGCGGTCGGTGCATCGCGCGCCGCAGCCGACGCCGGATGGGTAAGCTATAGCTTGCAGATCGGACAGACCGGTAAAACGGTCAGCCCGCCGCTCTATATCGCCGTCGGTATCTCCGGCGCGATCCAGCATAAGGTCGGCATGCGCGCATCGGGTACGATCGTCGCGATCAATAAAGATGCCTCGGCTCCGATCGCCGAAGTCGCCGATCTCACCGTGGTCGGCGATGCATTTGCAATCGTTCCGGAATTGACGAAGCTCGTCACGGCGGCGAAACAGTGAGGCGCCTTCGCCTCGTCGCGCTCGTCGCGCTCTTTCTTGGCGCACTCGTTCTCGCGGGCACGCCGCAAGCGAGCG
>DAHUYY010000002.1:0-13581 GCA_027306845.1 Vulcanimicrobiota bacterium
CGCGCGCCCCGCGGGCGCGACGTGCGAACGGATCGTCGCGGAGATCCACCGATCGGCACGAACCGCGATGGCCGATTGCGCGACGTTTGAAGATGCGCGCGCGGCGCACGCGCTCGGCGCGGAGATCCTCGCCACGACGCTCTGCGGATATACCGCGGAGACGAGGGGGAACACCCTTCCTGCATTCGCGCTCGTCGCTCGCATCGCCGAACTCGGAGGTTTTACTATCTGCGAAGGCGGAATCGCCGAGCCCGAAGCAGGGCGGAACGCGCTCCTCGCCGGTGCCGACGCCGTCGTGGTCGGCACGGCCCTGACTGGGATTCCCGCTCGCGTCGGGGAGTTCGCGGCGGCACTGAAGAAGTACGGGCCGGGAGGAACCTCCGACCGCTAAAGTCGGTGCGGGAGTGCCTCGCTCTTTCTATAGTTGAGAATAAATCGGGAACAATCGAAGAAGAGCGTCTCCGAACGGTGCATCGTGAAAGGATAGTCGGTGATTGAGAAACAGTCCAGCGTGAAGGGGCTCGGCCCGGGCTTTTGGCCGTTCACGGCCTTGCTTTCACTGCTCGCGATCGCGAATATTTATTATTGGGCGGTGACGCCGCTCTCGCGTTGGATGCCCACGGCGGTGACCGTCGCAACGCAGATCGACGAGCTTTTCCGCGTGTTCCTCGCGGTCGGAATCGCGCTCTTTATTTTTATCCTTGGCTACGCAGTCTTTTTCTCCATCGTTTTCCGCGCTCGCAAGGACGACCCGCCCGACGCGCTCGGCGTGCAGATCCACGACAACCACAAGCTCGAACTCTGGTGGACGGTGCTGCCCACTATCGCCGTTATTTTAATTTCGTGGGTGAGCGTTCGCGTATGGTTTCCGATCCAAATCGCGTCGGCGGCGACGCCGGCCGGGCTCGTCGTCGAATCGATCGGGCATCAGTGGTTCTATTCTTTCCGCTATCCAGGTATCAACGGCGAAGTTACCGGCAACATGCATCTCCCCGACAACGAGCCGGTGACGTTAAACGTTACCTCCGAAGACGTCATCCATTCGTTCTGGGTGCCGGCGATGCGTTTGAAGCAAGATATGGTTCCGGGGCTCGTCAACGTCATGCGCTTCACCACCGATCGTGACGGGCGCTATCGCATTATTTGCACCGAATTCTGCGGTGTGAACCACGGCGTGATGAACACGCAATACCTCGTGATCGAGCCGAAGGTCGCGTACGACGCTTGGTACCATAAGTGGCAAGTGAAGAACGCGACGGCGAGCAACGCGCTACCGCAGGTCTCGTCGGCGCCGGTCGATCTTAGCGATGGCTCCGCCGCCGCCGGGCAGGTGCTCTTTTCGCAGAAATGCTCGGCCTGCCATGCGGTCGGCCCGTTCTCTCAGCGCATCGTCGGCCCGGGCCTCAAAGGCGTCCTGCACGATCCCGCGCATCCCAATTTGCTCAGCGGCAAGCCGGCGACGCCGGCGAACGTCGCGGATATTCTTCAGCACGGGCTGCAAGGATCGTACGGGCAAATGCCCACTCAGGTGCAGAACGCACTCACCGATAAAGACATCGCAAACCTCGTAGCCTACCTCAATTCGTTGAAGTAGCGGGAGAAGGATAATGGCAGTAGCAGCAACTCACGTCGGCGGCGGCATCGCCGACCACGTTCATCCCGAGCCGCAAGGCTTCATCCGGCGGTACGTTTTTTCGATCGATCATAAGATTATCGGAATTCAGTACCTCATCACCGGCTTTATCTTTCTCGTGCTCGCCGGGCTTCTCGCCGAAGTCATTCGCACGCAGCTTATGAATGCGAACGGCGGTTTCGTCAGTAACAACACCTATAACGAGGTGTACTCGATTCACGGTAGTGCGATGGTATGGTTGGTCGTCATTCCCTTGATGACCGGCGCCTTTGGAAACTTCGTGATGCCGTTGCAGCTCGGTGCGCGCGACGTCGCCTTTCCGTGGCTGAACATGATCAGTTTTTGGATGTTTCCGGTCGCCGGGTTGATGCTCTTTAGTTCGTTTCTGATGGGCGCGCCGGTCGCCGGGTGGACGGAGTACCCGCCGATGTCGCTGCAAGGCGAGGCGGGAACATCGATGTGGTGCGCGGCGATTTTCTTAGTCGGCATCAGTTCGACGCTGACCGGCATGAATTTCATGGTGACGATCCTGAAGATGCGCGCACCGGGCATGACCCTCACGCGGATGCCGCTCTTTGTCTGGGCGCAGTTGGCAACCGCACCGCTCTCGATGGTCGCCACCACGGCGCTCGCCGGCGCGCTCGCCGCGCTCTTTATGGAGCGCCAGTTCGGGGTTCCGTTCTTCGACCCGACCAAAGGCGGTAGCCCGTTGCTGTGGCAGCATATGTTTTGGTTCTACTCTCACCCGGCCGTCTACATTATGATCCTCCCCGCGTTCGGCATGATATCGGAAATTTTGCCGACCTTTGCGCGTAAACCGATCTTCGGATACAAGATGATCGCGTTTTCGTCGGTGACGATCGCGCTTGCAGGCTTCATGGTCTGGGCGCATCATATGTTCACCTCGGGGCTCGCACCGTTCATGCAGCTTCCGTTTATGTTGCTGACCTTCGTCATCGCGGTGCCGACGGGCGTGAAAATTTTCTCGTGGATCACGACGCTGTGGGGTGGAAAGATTCACTTTACCAGCGCGATGCTCTTCGCAATCGGGTTCGTCGTGCTCTTCGCGCTCGGCGGCATTACCGGCATCTTTCTGGCCTCGGTTCCGACCGATCTGCATCTCCACGGCACCTATTTCGTCGTCGCGCACTTCCACTACGTGCTCGTCGGAGGGAGCCTCATGGGCATCTTCGCCGGCTTCTATTACTGGTTCCCCAAGATGTCGGGGCGCATGATGAATGAAGCGCTCGGTAAGTGGCACTTCTGGCTTTTCGTTGCCGGCTTTAACGGCACGTTCTTGCCGATGCATTGGCTCGGTTTCGAGGGAATGCCGCGCCGCGTCGCCGTGTACGATCCGCAGTTCCAGTTCTGGAATCGCGTGGAATCGGTTTCGTCCTACGTGATGACCATTGCGATTCTGCTGTTCTTCGTCAACATTCTGATAAGTTTACGGCGCGGGAAGAAAGCGGGCCCGAACCCGTGGAAGGCGCGTACGCTCGAGTGGCAGATTCCGTCGCCGCCGCATTATTACAACTTCAAACACGTGCCGACCGTCTATGGCCTGCCCTACGATTTCAGCGAGCCGCTCCCGTACCGTGGGCTCGATGACGAACTCAACGATGCCCCCGCTCCGGTTCCGGCCGGCGCACACTGATCGCGTTTTCGAAGGAAAGGTAGTAACGGTGGCAGTCGCCTCACTTCCCCAGCAGCATGCCGAACACGCCGAAGGCGGCGTCGATCGTTTCTACGAGGAGACGCGCGATCTTCGGCTGACCGGATTTCTGTTCTTCCTGTTCAGCGACGTCGTGCTGTTCTCGGCGTTCATCTTTGCGTATCTCTATCTTCGCAATAGCGGCCAGTCGTGGCCGCCGCCGGGAATCGCCCGCCTCGATGTCGCGTTTGCGGCATGGAACTCCGTCGTTCTCTTCGGCTCCGGCGCGACGATGCATTACGCATTGGAGAATTGGAAGCACGGGAATTTCAATAAATACGCGGGGTTCCTCATCGCGACGATCGTGCTCGGCATCGCCTTCCTGGGCGGACAAGCGTATGAATATACGCATCTTTATTTCGTCGATAAAGTTTCGTGGGCGGGCAGCGGTATCTTCGGAGCATCGTTCTTTACGCTCACCGGTATGCACGGCTTTCACGTTGCCGTCGGCGTCGTCTATCTTACCGTGTTGCTTCTCCAATCGGTCCACGGCGTCTATACCAAAGAGAAGCATTTCGGCCTAACCGCCGGCACGTTGTACTGGCACTTCGTCGATATTATCTGGGTCGTGCTTTTCTCGATCTTCTATCTCATTTAAGGAGCTGCGTACGTGACTGGTCCAATGATCGCCAATATCGAACGGGTCGGCGCAATCGCCGGCGGTATCGTTGTGTTCTTCGTCTCCGCCGTCGCGCTTAAGAACGATTGGAAGACGCCCGGGCTCGACAATCAGTTCTTTAAAATCATGTTAGCGCTACTTGCGTTCGGTGCTCTGATCGCTCTGCTGGCCGGTGCGCACGTTCTCGGGAACTTCGGAAAGGCGGCATAAAGAAATGCACGACAAACCTGAAGGGATCGACTTCTCCAGCGTCCCGCAATCCGGTGGGATACCGAAGGCCGTCATTGCACTGGTGGTCTTTGGCGTGATCGCCGTCTTTACCATCGGCGCGAGCGTCATATTTAACGCCGGCTTCGGACACGTGTGGCCGTCGCTGGAATCGTTGCGGATCGATCTCTCGAAGGCGTTTTAGTTTCGGTCGCGCCGGGGCGCTATACCGATAGCCAGCAACGGCAACTCACCGTCGGGAAGAACGCCGGTCGGAACGCCGTCGATTCGATGAATGCCGGCGTATCTCGAGAACTCGAGGTGCGCCGGTATCATTGCCGGCTCGAGATTTTTACTACCGAGAAACTCCCATTCGCAGGCGACGCTTCGGTCTTCGAAGAGCGCAGCGACGTATCCGGATGACTCCTCGCTCGAACGCTCGTCGGGCCCGCGATACCGCACGTAGCCGTCGAGAATAAAGATCGGCTTGAAGGTCTGAAGATAGGCGATAAACGGCGCGATGAGAACGGCGACGAAATAGGCCGCGAAGGCGATCGCCCCGATGCCGAAGATCCAAGCGATTTTAATAAGATCGCGGTCGGAGGCGACATGCTCGGATCGCCATACGATTCCCCACGTGAGAAAACCCATAAAGAACATGCCCAAAAACGGCTCGATTGCAATCGCCAGGCGCCCACTTAAGCCGCGCCAGACGATCCGCCGCTCGCGTTCGGTCCATGCTCGGTGAGCGAGGTGGCGGGAGTTGCGGACGAACCGCGGCGTGCGCATCTGTGACATAGCCACTCTATGAAACCGGCGCGGCTCGCTCGACGATGCGGGCAAAGGGAATTTTTGCCGAAATCGCTCCATAGATACTGCTGCGTTCGCCGAAGCGCGTCTCGATGAAGGCATCGGCGACATCTTGGGGCGAGTATTTGCGCACGAGCGCCGCTTGCCAAAGCAACGCCAGCCGCTCGACGAGCACGCGCACGCTCCCTTCGAGATCCTCCGGAGCCGCCGAGAGGTAGCGCTCGACGAGGGCGAGCGCGTCGCGGACGCGTGCCTCGTTGCGGAGCGGTTCGTACTCCGCGCGGAGCGCTTCGACGCTCTCGGGCTCCTTGCGCAGCACGCGCAGAATGTCGAGCGCGTTGATGTTTCCCGATCCCTCCCAGACCGAATTCACCGGGACTTCGCGATAGAGTCGCGGCATCATCGACTCCTCAACATAGCCATTGCCTCCGAGCGCTTCGATCGCCTCGCCGACATGCGCGACCGCTCGTTTGCAGATCCAGAATTTTCCAATCCCGGTGCCGATGCGTTTGAGAACCGAGGCGTGGCGATCGCCGGTAGGTGCATCGGCGAGATCGGCGAGCCGCAGCGCGAGCAACGTTGCCGCTTCGGATTCTAATGCGAGATCGGCGAGCACGTTCGACATCGATGGATGCTCGACAAGGAGCTTGCCAAAACTCATGCGATGGCTCGCATGATGGATCGCTTGCGCGAGCGCCTGACGCATCAGTGCAGCCGAGCCGAGCGCGCAATCGAGCCGCGTTTGATTGATCATTGCGGCGATCGTGGCGACGCCGCGCCCTTCCTCGCCGACCGCCCACGCATGCGTTCCATCGAATTCGATCTCGGCGGATGCATTGCTTCGGTTCCCGAGCTTCGATTTTAGGCGTTGGATCAAAAAACTGTTGCGCGTTCCATCGGGAAGGATGCGCGGAACCAAGAAACAGGTGAGTCCACCCGGAGCCTGCGCGAGAACGAAGAACACGTCGCACATCGGCGCCGAGCAGAACCATTTATGTCCGACCAATGTGTAGGCGTTGCCGCCGCCTGAGGCCCCTTGCGGGGTCGCCGTCGTCGTGTTGGCGCGCACATCCGAGCCGCCTTGCTTCTCGGTCATCGCCATTCCGCAAAGTGCGGATGATTTTTCGGCGAATGGTGCGAGCACCGGGTCGTAGATGCGCGCGGTAATATGCGGTTCCCATTGCGCGGCGAGTTCAGGTTGATGGCGGATCGCCGGAATCGCTGCGGCGGTCATTGAAATCGGGCATACGTGCCCGGCCTCGACCTGGCTCCAGAGATAAAATCCGACGGCGCGCCGTAATTGCGGGTGCGGACGAGGGTCGGCCCACGCCGCAGCGTGCAGCCCTCGTTCGGTCGCCACGCGCATAAGATCGTGCCACGCGGGGTGATAGCGAACCTCATCGATCCGTTCGCCGCGAGCGGTAAAGGCGTGTAATTCGGGTGGGTATTCGTTTGCTAGACGACCGCGCTCGATCCACTCAGCCTTGCCGGCGAGTTGCCCGAGCGCGCGTGCGTCCACGAAATCGGTTTCCGGCGCGAGCTGCCGCAGAATATCGGTGAGCGTGCGGTCGGTTTGAAAGAGATCGTATCCCTCCAACGGAGGGACTTGGTTGAAAACCTGATGGGTCGCCATCCGGTCACCGTTCGGCGGCCTCCGATGGGGGCCTCGCAACCGCGGTCGACTACGCGGCGTTTCCCTCGGCGCTTTCGCTCGCGCCGGTCATTCGTTCGCGAGCCTGGGAATCGAGTTGGCCGGCAAGGATGAACGCGATCGCGGCGACGGCTACGAATGCGAGGTAGGCCTCACGGAAACCGGCGTTGTGATTGTGGCGTAGATCGAAGAGACCGCCGGCGAGCGAGCCCCCGATAAGTTGCCCGACGATCAGTGCTTGGCTCAGAAAACCCAATGCAGTCGAACGATGGGCTGGATCGGCGGCGTTCGTAATGATATATCGCGTCGGTGCGCCGAGGAGCGCGCCGAAGCCGATCCCCGCGACGAGCATCGCGACGAGGCTCCAGAAGAGCGAGGTAAAACCAAACGCAAAGATCGCCAGACCGAGCGCCGTGAATGCGCTGCCCAACAATAAGACGCTGCGGCTACCGATGCGATCGAGCGCTTTCCCGGAGGCGGGGATGACCGCGACAAAGGCGAGTGCACCGAGCGCGGCGATCGCACCCGCTTCGATTTCGTTACGGTGTTGTGCGGCGACGATCACCGTCGGCACGAAAAAGAGCGAGCCTTCGAGAATGCCGACGAGCAGCTCCAGCCCGTAGGTTTTCGCGAGTTGCGGAGTGCCGAAGAGCGCGAGTGGGACGACGGGGTGAGCGATCCGCCGTTCGAAGAGAAGAAAGGCCGCGAGGACCGCTGCGCCGGCAACACCCAACAGCGGGTCGAGTGTGGTAATCCCGGCGACCAGGGCGAGAAGCCCGGCGGTCATCGCGACGAGGCCGATTGCATCGAGCGGCGGACGACTGCGAGGCGCCGTGGTCGGCACGTCGCGCAGCGCGCGCACGAAGACCCAGGCTGCGAGCGGAACGTTCGCCGCGAAAATCCAGCGCCAACTTAAGGCGTGGGTGAGGATGCCGCCGATTGTCGGCCCCAGTACCGCTGCCGCGCCCCACGTCGCTGCGACCGCGCCGAGCGCGGCACCACGCTTCTCAAGCGGAATGACGTCGCCGATCGCGGCGGTCGCAACCGGAAAGATGCCTCCGGCACCGAGCGCTTGCAGGGCACGCGCGAGGAGAAAGAGCGGATAATTCGGGGCGGCGATAGCGAGCAGAGAGCCGAGTGCGAAAAGCGAGATGCAGAGAAGATAGATCGGGCGCCGCCCGTAACGGTCGGCGAGGGTCGCGGCGATCGCGATACTCGCGACGTTGGCGAGCAGATAGAGCGTGAATATCCAGGCGAGATTTCCCAGCGGCACTGCAAACTCTCGGCCGATCGCCGGAAGGGCCGGCGAGAGCACGGAGAGATCGAGCGCACCGGCGAAAACTCCGAGCGCGAGCGTCAACAATAACGAGCGAGTAGTTTTATCGAGCGCCGGAATCATCGCAAGATAATTCGATCGACGACCATCGCCAACGACATCAGGGCGAGATAGACTAAAGAGTAGCGGAAGAGTTCGCGCGCGAAGGCGTTGGTTGCATCGCGGAGCGTGTGGAAGGCGTAGTAGAGGAAGAGCCCGCCGAGGATCGCTGCGGCAACGGCATATGCCGGGCCGAAGACGTGTAACGGATAGAACGCCAGCGACCCGAGGACTAAGATCGCGCTGTAGACGGCGATCTCGATGCGCGTGCGATGTTCGCCCACGACGTTGGGAAGCATCGGAATTCCGGCTTTATCGTAATCGGTCTCCGTCATCAGCGCGAGCGACCAAAAATGCGGCGGCGTCCACAAGAAGACGAGAACGAAGAGTCCGAACGCCGCCGGCGCGAGCGTTCCGGTAACCGCAGCCCAACCGACGAGTGGCGGAATCGAGCCTGCCGCACCGCCGATCACGATGTTTAGCGGCGTTCTCCGCTTCAACCACATCGTATAAATCCCGACGTAGTAGAGATTGCCGGCGAGTGAAAGCCAAGCGGCAAGCGGATTGACGAAGAGAAAAAGAAGCGCAAACGCAAGCACGCCGAGCACGACGGCATAGATGGTTGCCGGAACGATGGTGATGCGCCCCGTCGGAATCGGCCGCGTCCGGGTTCGACGCATCAAACCGTCGATATCGGCATCGTAGACGCAGTTGAGGGCGCCCGCCGATGCCGAGGAGAGCGCTCCGCCGAGAAGCGTCCAGAACACCAACCCCAGCGGCGGAATTCCGTGCGCGGCCATCAACATCGCCGCCAGCGTCGTAACGAGCAGCAGCACGATAATGCGCGGCTTCGTTAATTCAAGATAGGCAGCGGCGAGGCCGAGCGGGCCGCCGATCGGGCGTGCGTCGAGCCCGTCGACGCGCGCAAGCGTCGAACTCACCGAACGCTCGATTCACGCGGCAGCGCGATGCCGCGCACCGCCGCGAAACTAAAGGCGCTGCAGTAGGCGATGAATAGGAGCGCGGCGTTCGCCGCATGCGCTTCGCGCAGATCGGTTGGTAAGCGAAGGGCGACGTTCATCAAACCCAACAGCACCTGCGTGCAGAGTAACGCGAAGCCGAGCGCGGAAGCGCCGCGAATTCGTGTGGAAGGTTCGCGCAGAAAAACCACAATCGTGGTAATCACCGAGAGTAAGAACGTGATCGCAGCGAACGTGCGGTGAAGCATCTGTACCTGCTGCGCTGGTTGCGTAACCAGTATGTGTCCGGCGCACTCCGGTAGCGTCAGACAGGCGAGCCCCGCGCCGCTCGAACTGACGTACGCTCCCACGCACATCGTTAAGAACGCGGCGATCGTCGTTGCGAGGAGGAGGGCGGGAACGGCGGTTGTAGCGTTCGTCGGCGCTGCAGATTCCTCCGCGTGCTCCGGAATCGTCGTTATAACGGCGATGGCGACAAGCGAAGCGATGAAGGCCATCGCCGTTCCCCAATGCAGAACGACGGAGATCGGCGAGTTTCCGAGCTTCACCGTCGCGGCGCCGAGCAAGACTTGGACGAGGAAGAGCACCGCGACGGCGATCACCAACGGGTCGAGCATCGGTGCGCGGCGGCGCAAGCGAATGGCAAGATAGGCAACGATAGCGACCAGGGGCGCGGTGGAGAAAGCAAAGAGCCGGTGCGTCCACTCCCAGATCGTGCCGTCGGACATCGAGGGAATCAATTTTCCATGGCAGAGCGGCCAGTCCGGGCAGGTCATTCCGGCACCGTTAATGCGCGTCCAACTCCCGAGTAGAACGGCTCCAAAACCGACGATTGCGGCGGCGATCGCGAAACGGCGCAGATTTCTCACAGAGTATTACGATACCCGCGGCCTCGGAGGTAGGCCTATGACAGGCGTCGCTCGCGCCTAAGGGCGCGCCTAACAGTGCTCGGCTGCGCGCAGGATCGGCTGGGCGGCGCTACTCTCGTCACCGGCTATAGCAGGCAAGCGTTGCTGGAAATCGCGTGCAGCAAGCCGAGCGAGCTGCGTATCGCTCATCCCCGTTTGCTCCGACGGCGATTCTTGGCCGTTCCAGTAGGCCGGATAGCGCCCCGAGTAGATGGCGGTCCAGTCGCGATCGATCGCCGGCGTCATATGGATCTCGGTCGGGTCGGGGACCGTGGGAACGGTGTAATAGCCCGTGGTGTAACGCTGCATGCTCGCCTGCGTATCGCCGACGCGCATCATATCGTACGCTTCGAGCGTAGCGACGAAGCCATCGAGATCGCGTGCGGTCTTCCGCTGTCGCCCGACTGCGCCGCCGAGCGCATTTACAAATGCGACGAGCGCGGCCTTTTCCTTCGGATCTTTCACGCTCTTGGCAAAGTTGAGAATTTTCCCGGTTTCGCGATCGGCATCGCGCGCATTTCGTAAGAGACGGCCGGCGAGATTCGAAAGATCGTTGAGACCGTTGCGCCGGTCGATGCTATTGCCGTCGCTGAGTTTGACGGTGCGTAGACGTGCGATCGTCTGTTGCATTGTTGCGTCGTTGCGCATTGCCAGCAAAATTGCGGCATTTGCGTGGACGGCCATGCGCGTGCACGGCGTCGTCGCTTTTACCCGCACGATGACTTTGAGCGGCGGCAGCACCGGCGCCGATGCCGGGACGGGGGAGGGAGCCGGGGCGGCCGCCCCGGTGGAGGCGGCGAGTGCGAGGGCGACGATTCCTTTGACGATCATCGAAACACCATCCTGACGCGACATTTGACGGAATCAGGGGTATAGCATGCGCCTCAAAAGCGCTTTCTGCAAGGGGGCCGGAGTCGGTTCGGCCGAACTCATGGCCCCGTGAAGCGTCTCTCGGCCCTGCTGCTCTTGCTCGTCTTAGTCGGCTGCCGCGACGTACGCGTTCGAACCTATGGCGAGGGGCTCACTTACGCCGCCGGGCATGGCGACCGCATCGCGATCATTCGCAGCCGCTCGCAGCTGCGACGGTACGGGCTATCCGCTCCCGACGTCCGGTTTCGCACGGAGTTCTGCGTGGCACTTCTGATGGGCCCGCACGACCGCAGCGGCTTTCGGCAGATCGTCGAATCGATCGACGCCGGGCTCCGGCACGTCCGCGTGGTCGCCTTCGAACAGCCGCCGAGCAACGGTGGGGAGCCGACGCGGGCGTACCGCACCTATACGCTCTGGGTCATTCCCAACGCGGCCTACCGGCGCGGAATCCAAGTGGTTGTCGTCACCCCGGAGGATCGCCAGGTCGCAGAGACGGTGCTCCCCTGATGGTCGCGATCACGAATTTCTCCTACGACGTCCATGTCGAGCGCCGGGGGCTCATCCTCGCGCCCGATGGTCGCGCCGATGCCGTCGAGGGCATGCTCAACCCGGCGTTCGTTCAGGCGCGCAATGGCGAGCGGATGCTCTTTCCGCGCATGGTCGCGGCCGGAAACGTCTCGCGCATCGGACGCTTTCGCCTCGCCGGCGGCACCTCCACCATCGACGAAGGCTACGCGCTCGAGCCGTCACTGCCATACGAGTTGCGCGCCGCGCATGGATGGGGCTGTGAAGATCCGCGAGTCACCTTCGTTCCGGCGCTCGACGCGTATTTAATGACGTATACCGCATATGGGCCGCGCGGCGCGCGCATCGCGCTTGCAATTTCGCAAAGCGGAATTGAATACGAACGTCTCGGACTTATCGATTTTAGTGCGGCGGGCTTGCCCGATCACGACGACAAGGACGCCGCGTTTTTTCCGGAGCCCGTTCTCTCGCCTGAAGGGCATCTCTCGCTCGCGCTCTATCACCGGCCGATGCTCCACCTTTCGGCGGTCAACGGCGTTGCCGCAATTCCGGTCATTCGCGCAATGCCGTACGACCAACGGGAGTCGATTCGCATCGCCTATATTCCACTCGAAAACGTGAAGCGCGACCGGCATGCATTATTACAGGTTCGCGAATCGGCGCTCGTGCTTTCACCGGAAGCAGCTTGGGGGCGCATTAAGGTCGGGGCCGGAACACCGCCGATCCGAATTCCCGAAGGTTGGTTATCGGTCTTTCACGGCGTCGATTTGCGCCGCATCGACGGCATCCATCCGCGATTTTCGTATAATGCCGGGATCGTCGTCCACGATTACGAACGCCCCGACCGCGTGCTCTACCGTTCGCCCGCGCCGTTTCTTGTAGCGACCGAACCCTACGAATGTCACGGCGTCGTCGATAACGTCGTCTTTCCCACCGGAATCGAACCGCTGCCGCAACTCGGCGAGCGCGTCTTCGATATCTACTATGGAGCCGCCGATTACGTCATCGCAGTCGCGCGCGTCCGCCTATCGCTGCGCGCATGACGATATCGCTATTTCTAGCGATCTTCATCGTCATGGGTACGCTCGTCGTGGTTACGTCGATCGCGCGCTTACATCGATTGCAGATTCACGTCGCGGCCACTTCGGTGCCCGCGCCGCCTAAACCCTATCGCGACAAGCGCGTCTCGCATGCCGAACATGGTGCGGTCGATGCGCGCGGCGTATGGGCGCTTGCCGCTCAGCCGAGCTGTTTTGAAGAGGTAGAAAAAAGCACCGGACCGCAAGCATACGTGCGGGCACATTTGCCGCGGCAAGCGCGGCGGGTTCCCTCCGGGCGGACGCTTATTTTCGGCAGTTGTCGCATCGTTATCGAAGGTAGAAGCGTTATCGTCGTTCGGGGCAACGAACGTATCTCCGTCCCGGCACCCGCCGAACTCTACCAAACCGCATCGCGACTCTATCTGTTGGCGAGGGGTGCCGCAGGGGGGCCCGAGCTGCGCGCCTATAAAGTGGTCTCTCAACCGTGAACGAACTCGAAACCCGCGTCGGCGAGCGACGCACCTTCGCCATCATTTCGCATCCCGACGCCGGTAAAACGACGTTAACGGAAAAACTTTTGCTCTATGGAGGTGCGATTCACGTCGCGGGGCAGGTGGCCGCACGTCGTGCGCGTCGTTCTGCGACCAGCGATTGGATGGAGTTGGAGCGCGAGCGTGGGATATCGATCACCTCGACGGTACTGCAATTTCCCTATCGCGGCCATACCATCAACCTGCTCGACACGCCGGGGCATCAGGATTTCGGCGAAGATACCTACCGGACGCTGATGGCCGCCGATAGCGCGGTGATGCTTATCGATGCGGCGCGCGGCGTCGAGCCGCAGACCAAAAAACTCTTTGCGATCTGTCGCGAGCGAGGCATTCCGCTCTTCACGTTTATCAACAAGATGGATCGCCCCAGTCGCGATCCCCTCGAATTGCTCGACGAACTCGAGTCGGTGCTCGGCATCGCCGCGTTCCCCATGAACTGGCCGCTCGGAAAAGGCGAGCGTTTCCGTGGGGTCTACGACCGGACGACGCACGAAGTACATGTCTTCGAGCGCACCGCCCATGGCGCAAAGCGCGCCGCCGTGCAGATGGCAGGCCTCAACGATCCGGGGCTTCGCGAACTCGTCGACGACGATAGCTATCGTGAGTTTATCGACGGCGTTGAATTATTGGAGGGCGCGGGCGCGCGTTTCGACCGCGATGCCTTTGCGCGCGGTGCAGCGACACCGGTCTTTTTCGGAAGC
>DAHUYY010000002.1:13591-27679 GCA_027306845.1 Vulcanimicrobiota bacterium
TCGGCGTGCAGCTCGTCCTCGACCGTTTTCTCGAACTCGCGCCGCCGCCGGGGCCACGAGCGTTCCGAAACGGCGTTCCCGTACCACCGGCATCGCCGCAGTTTTCCGGATTTGTCTTTAAAATTCAGGCGAACATGGATCCGCGCCACCGCGACCGTATCGCCTTTCTCCGCGTGTGCAGCGGTGAATTCGCACGCGATATGGTGGTGCGCAATGGCCGAACCGGAAAGGAAGTTCGGCTCGCGCGCGCGATGCGGCTCTTTGCCGACGAACGTGAATCGCTCGAAACGGCATACGCCGGAGACGTCGTCGGGCTCGCCAACCCCGGAGTTTTCGCGATCGGCGACCCCGTGTTCGTCGGGAGCGAGCTCGCGTTCGCGCCGATTCCGGCTTTTGCACCGGAACATTTTGCGAGCGTTCGGAGTATCGATAGCGCGGGCTATAAGTCGTTCGCGAAAGGGATCGCGCAATTGCGAGAAGAGGGAGCGGTGCAGGTATTCTATCCGTATGGTTCGATGCGCTCGGAGCCGATTTTGGGCGCGGTCGGCGAGCTGCAATTCGAGGTAGCGAAGTATCGGTTAGAAGCGGAATACAACGTGCGAACGCATTTTTCGCGACTGCCGCACGATACGATCCGGCGCGTGGAAGGCGAACTCATCGGCGCCACGCCGCTGCAGTTGGGAAGCGGCTCGATGCTCTTAGAAGATTGGGAAGGGCGCCCCGTCTTGCTTGCCGAGCGCGAATGGAGCTTGCGCCTGATCGAAGAATGGAATCCTCGGCACCGGCTCGTGCCGTTCACCACACGTTTGCAACAGGAGGCTACGGCTTAAAATGAAACGGACCGTACTCGTTCTTGCCGCTTTTGCGGTGCTCTCCTTAGCCGCATGCGGAGGAGAGAACCGTTACGAACGTCTCGCCGACCGAATCACGCGCGCGATGCAGAATAATTCCATCGCTCCGGTGCAAAACGAGCTCGCTAAAGGAATCAACATCGATCGCGTACGCGTCGCAGAGGCGGCCGATGCGCTCGCTCCGCTTGGAAAAATCGAATCGGTGAAAGAAGTGAAGCCCTGCGATCCCGGCGTGCATTGCTTCGTCGTGAAGTTTCAGAAAGCCACCTATCGCGAAAAACTTCGTCTCGACGAAAATGGAAAGATCGTTGCGTGGCGTTATTCCCCGGAATAGAAGATATTCGGGAGGCCGCCGAGCGTCTGCGTGGGGTCGCCCACCGCACGCCGGTCTTGCAGTCGCGAACGCTCGATGCACGCGTCGGGGCGTCGGTCTATCTCAAATGCGAGAGCTTTCAACGGGTCGGTGCTTTTAAGTTTCGCGGCGCGTATAATGCGCTCGCCTCGCTTTCAGAGGACGAGCGGGCTCGCGGCGTCGTCGCCTATTCCAGCGGCAATCACGCGCAGGGCGTGGCGCTTGCCGCTGCGCTGGTGGGACTCGAAGCGACGATTGTGATGCCGCACGACGCCCCGGCGAGCAAGCGCGATGCGACGCGCGGATATGGCGCGCGTGTCGTCGAGTATCGGCGCGGCGAGGAAGACCGCGAAGCGATCGCGGCTGAAATCGTCGCTCGCAGCGGCGCGGTGACCATCGCTCCGTACGACGATCCGCGCATCGTTGCCGGCGCCGGGACCGCGGTGCTCGAACTCTGCGAGGAGATCGGGGGCCTCGACGTGCTCGCACTTCCGGTCGGAGGAGGGGGACTACTTTCCGGCAGTGCGATTGCCGTGCATGCCACCTCCCCGCATTGCGCAATTTGGGGCGTGGAGCCTGAAACCGGGAACGATTTTCAACGCTCGCTCGCCGCCGGTGAACGCGTGAGCATCGCTGTTCCGCAGACGATCGCCGACGGCTTGCAGACAACCTCACCGGGGAAATTAACCTTCGAAATCGCGCGCGAGCACGGCGTGCGCATCGCAACCGTCAGCGACGACGAACTGCGCGGTGCGATGCGCTTTGCGTGCGCACGCTTGAAGCTCGTCCTCGCACCCAGCGGCGCGGCGGCGCTTGCGGCATTGCTCTCCGGGCGTATAGAGCTCGCCGGAGGGAAGGTAGGCATCATTCTTACCGGTGGAAATATCGACGCGGCACGCTTTGCCGCCGAGATCGCGTAACGATGCGCGAACTGCTGACCGGCGCGCCGCGATGGGCCGCTCTGCTCGGTCAACTCGCACACGGTGCGGCGTGGGCGCTGCTCTTCTGGATCGCGACCTCGCAGGGCGTCGTCGGATTGAGCGATGCGGCGATCGCGTGGATTCACCTCGTTGCCTTGGGTTGGATTACGTTAACCGCGTTGGCGATTTTGATACCGTTG
Source organism: Vulcanimicrobiota bacterium (assembly GCA_027306845.1). Classification (GTDB taxonomy): domain Bacteria; phylum Vulcanimicrobiota; class Vulcanimicrobiia; order Vulcanimicrobiales; family Vulcanimicrobiaceae; genus JABEUX01. The sequence continues at coordinate 15,915 of DAHUYY010000002.1, forward strand.
ATTCCCTCGGCGACCGGCGTTACGTGGCGTGCGCTGCGCCTACAACATCTCGCCTTGGCGGCGTTTGCCATCGCTGCAATCTCGTTCCCGGCAGCATGGCTTGCCGACATTCGCGCCGTCCCCGTCGTCGGCGGTATGCTTCTCGTTGCGATCGCGTTCTACGTTGCGCTCGCGCTTTGGACGCTAACGGGCGCTCTGCACGGCGAACGGGTCGAACGTGCCGTAGCTCGCGCGTTTTCGCTTTCGTTACTGCTCTTCGCTGCCGTCACGATCTTGGGCGCGATGCTTGCGGGGGCGATAACGGTTTCCGATATGCCTCCGTGGTTCGCCAACCTCGTGCGCGCGCACGCTCTTTTGGCGCTTTTGGGCTGGTTGACGCTGCTGATCTATGGTGTCTCGGCGCGAACGCTGCGCTTGCTCTTTAACGTGCGGTCGCGCCTTTTATTCGCCCACATCGTGGTGGGTACGCTCGGAATGGCCGGGGCAATCGTGTTGGCGGTCGGTGCCGGCGCCGGCTCGCACACGACGATCTGGGTTGGGGCGGTTGCCCTGGCGATCGCCGCAGTTGCATTTGCAGTCGATACGCTCGATATCGTCGCACGTGCGCGCGGCGCGGCGGCACCGCGCGCGTTCGTCGCTGCAAGCATTATCTGGTCGCTTGTCGCGGTCGTTTTAGGGTTTGGAATCGTGCTCGGCCGAGACTGGAGCGAGGCCTTCGGGTATGTCGTGCTCGTTGGTTGGATCGGACAAATGCTCGACGCACACCTCGCAAGCCTCGCGCGCCCGCTCCCGGCCTGGATCGCCTTCGTCGCGTTTCAAAGTGCGGTTCTCTATGGGTTCGTTGGCTTGCTTGCGGGCTTCGCCGCGCCGGTGGCGCTCGCTGCGGCGTTCGGCATGCTCGGTTGGTGCGCTTCGGTCGTCGCGATGGGTTCGGCTTACCGCCCCATCGAATAAAACTCGGCGTTCGGTCGCATATCCATCATGCCGGCCATACGGTTGGAGAAGCCGAAGAATGCCGCCACCGCAGCGATATCCCAGATATCGTTATCGGTGAATCCGGCGGCGTGCATCTCCTCGATCTCCGCATCGGATGCGGCGAACCCCGGTTCGTTGACGCGCGACGCAAAAGCAAGAATGCTGCGCAACCGATCGCTGAGGTCGGCGGTGCGCCAATTGTTCGCGATCTGCTCGGCGAGTTGGGGATCCTTGCCGATAACGCGCAACGCCGCTCCATGCGCCGTCATACAGTATTGACAGCGATTTTCGCTGGAGACCGCGACGACGATCGCCTCGCGTTCGAAGCGCGAGAGCCCGCTTTCGCCGCGCATGAGCACGTCGTGATAGGCCATAAAAGCGCGGAAGTGCTCGGGACGCTGCGCGTAGGCGCGAAAGACGTTCGGCACGAAGCCGATCCGCTCGCGATTTTTCGCGTAGATCGCGGCAATATCGTCGGGGAGCGCCGCTTCGTCGGGTTCGCCAAAACGTGAGGGCCGTATCGGATCGTTCATGCTGCACCGTTCTCCGAGATCGGTGTGCTTCTCTTCTGCATGAGAAACGGCCGCGCGAGCTGGGCGAGCAGCCCTACCCAGGCAAGGAGCGCTGCGGCGGCGGCAAGGTGCCGCTGACCGATTGCGAGCAGCGTTCCGGCGAGTAGCCAGAGGGCGAGTATCGCGACGCCGAGCGCCGAGTGATTCATCTCGCCGAGCGTCGGAATGTTGCGCGTGCCTTCGCGGCGCGAACGGGCGATCCACCAAAGAAACGGAACGATGCGCTGCAAATAGCCGATTACCGCGCAGCCGACGAAAAACCAGAGTGCGAGCACGATCGCAAGGCGCCCATCGCCGTAGGCAAGCGCGAGCGTTGCTGCGAGTGCGCCGAGACCGGAAACGAGCGCGTATGCGAGCGTTTCGCGTTGGTAGGCCGGGTTTCGCGCGCGCAAGACGCGCACGAGCGTGAAGAGGAACGCTGCGGCCGCAACGGCGAGCGGTATGAAGACGAGCCCCGGCGCGAAAAAAATTGCAAGCAACGCGAGCGCCGCAGCGAGCCCCATCGCGCCTGCGAGATATGGTGCTTGCGGTTCGATGTCGAAACGTTCGAACATTCGCAGCAAACGTAGCGTGACGCCGACGATGAGCGTTCCGAAAAATCCCGCGAGCCCGATGAGCGCGTGCGAGAATGCCGCCCCGCCGATCGCAGAACCATTGCGAATGCGTTGTGCCGTCCAGAGCCCGACCGATAACGTCGCGAGCAACCAGAGAAGCGAGAGCGCCGCTGCGGCCGCGGGTGCGGGTGGGCGATGCCCGCGCAAGGTCATGGCGACGATCAGCGCTTCGAGCAGCACGCCGATGAGAAACAACGTGCCGCCGTCGCGGACGGCGAAAAAGTCGCCGCGTGCGAAGCCGATGACGATCGTCGCCGTTCCGATGGTAGCCAGCGCGAGATGGACGAAGGAGAGCGGCTGCATTCGTAGCGGAGTCATGGCGACGACCGGGATGAATTGGTAGATCAGGCCCATCGCGGTGGTGAGAAAGAAGCCGAGGATCAGCGCGTGAAGCGCTGCAAGCGGTGGCGGCGCTCCAAAGAGGCCCCAGAGTATCAGCACGCCGAGCCAGAGCAAAGCCGTCGCGACGAATGCCAGTGGAATCTGCGGCGGGGGCACGGTCGAAGCGCGTTCTTTCACGGTGCTATCGAGTATAGCGTAAAAAAGAAACGGCCGGTGCGCCTTTGCACCGACCGTCCTTCTGCCCGACGGAGCAATTGGTTAGCCTTTGATGTTCCCGCAGGCGACGTAATCCTTGAGATCCATGAGGCTCTTGTGGATATTGATCGCGTAATGCGAGGCGAGCATTTGCGAGATGGTGACTCCGCTGACCAACGTCTTGCTGACGCCGTTCACGGTATTGTGCAACGGCCATTCGGGCGCGGCATTTATATGCCCGCACGTTCCGGCGTGAATGTGCGTCGGTTGCGCCGCCTTATTCCCGATCAGATGGACCGTAACGACGACCCCGCTCTTGGTTTGGACGAGCGTGGCCGAGCCATGCTCTCCGCTCTGATTGAGCGAAGCGATGTTAACGTTCAAATGCGTCGGCGCGGCGAGTGCGGCCCCCGCAAGTGAGAGTGCGAGCAGCGTGGTCGCCGCAATAGTAAAAATGCGTTTCATAGATTACCCCTTTCCAGAGCGATCTAACGCTTCACCGATGAGTTTGGATGCAAAGGCACGCATCGCCGGGGTCGGGGCGGCATCGACCCCATCGATGACGGGAAGTAGCTCGCCGAGCTCACCGTTGAGATTTGCCCAATACCCGGTTGCCTTGCGGTCGTGCTTTGCGCGTGCAGCCGCATAAGCTGCATAGCTCGCGTTCATCGCACGAACCAAGCGCCCGGCGAGAGCATATTGTGCGGAATAGGTCGCCGCACTCAGGTGGATCTGCGGGTCGGAACGTAGCAGCAGCGATGCTTGCTGCACGTGCCCGTCGACGATCAACTTCACGGTGTACTTACCGGGCGGTGCAAGCGGGCCTTGCGGTACTTGCGGGGTCTTGTGCGGCACTGCCGAGATTGGCAAGTCGTAGCCGATGCTCGCCGGTGCCGTCCCGTGGAGGTCCCAATAGATGCGGTGCATTCCGGCGCTCGCCGACGGCCGGGTCTGCGGCCGTTCCCACCACGCGGGTTTATCGAGCCCCGGCATCGCCGGGCGATGCGGTTCGTCGGTTGCATAGCGACGAACGAGATTGCCGCGGGCGTCGAAAATATCGACGACGACGTTTTTCGCGGCACGACTCAACGAGTAATCGATCGCCGCTCCGTAGGGCGGGTTCGTGCCGGTCGGCGTCTCCGGAGGAAGCGGCGTGTCGGTGTTCACGCTGCGCCGCAAGCGGTAGGCACTCGCCGGTGCGAAGAGATGCATGCGTTGCGCGAGCACCTGCGGCGAGAGCGTACGCAGCGGTGCGATATCGTCGAGAATCCAGAATCCGCGGCCGTGCGTCGCGACGACGAGATCGTTGAGGTGCACGACGAGATCGCGCACCGATGTATGCGGCAGATCGAGCTGGAGGCTCTGCCAATCTCCGCCGTCATCGAACGAAACCTCAACACCGTTCTCGGTGCCGGCATAGAGAAGCCCCGGACGTTTGTTATCTTCGCGAACCGCATCGACGGGCTGCATCGGCAAGCCGGCGACCGCGAGTTTCCAATGCTTACCGTAATCGTGCGTGACGTAGACATATGGGTGCATGTCGTTCAGACGGAAACGCGTTACGGCAAGGTAGGCGGTTGCATCGCTAAAACGGCCGGCATCGATCTGCGAAATTTTGCTCCAGGGTGTCACTCCTTTCGGCGTGACGTTCGTCCAATGCGCCCCGCCGTCGCGGGTCAGCCATACGCGCCCGTCGTCGGTGCCGGCCCAAATCGTTCCCACGCTGCGGTACGAAGGAGCGAGCGCGTAGACGACTCCAAGCTGAGCGTTCCGCGCGTTAACCTGGCTGCGAAACGATCCGAGCGTCGCCGGCACGACGAGGTGCCGATAGGCAAGATCGGGAGAGATGCGCGCCCACGTGCGTCCTTCATTCTCGCTGCGATAGACGAAGTCGCTACCGTAGTAGAGAATGTGTTTGTTGAAATGATTGAACGCGATCGGCGCCGTCCGGTCGAAACGATCGCGCGGGTGGAGGTTGGGGCCGTAAGGCAGCACGTCGGGAGAGACTTCGAGTACCTCTCCGGTTCGGGAATCGAAGCGCTCGAGTTTTCCGCCGAAAAAGCGATGCGGGTGTAGGGGATCGGGCACGACGTAACCATATTCTTGGGCGCCTGCCGTCATCCAATCGCGCATCGTGATCTCGCCCCATGGGCCGTAACTGCGCACGCAGGCCGAACCGGATTCTTGCTGCCCGCCGCAGACCCAGTATGGATATCCCGCGCTGACGTTAACGTGATACATCTCGGCGGTTGGTTGGTTGTACCACGAGCTCCAGGTCGAACCGCCGTCAACTGAAACGGTTGCGCCCTGGTCGGCGCCGAGAATGATGTGCGTGGGGTCGAGCGGGTCGATCCAAACGGTGTGGTAATCGTCTCCGCCCGGTGCACCCTTCATCGCCGTCCAGGTCTTGCCGCCGTCGCGGGAGCGCCACGTCGAGGTGTTGACGGAATAGACGACATTCTCGTTGCGTGGATCGACCGCCATTTCGGCGAAGTCTTCCGTGCGTCCGCAGACGCGATTCTCGGAGTCGGTCAGCGCCCAGCTCGCGCCGGCATTATCGGAGCGATAGATGCCGCATGCATATCCACGCGCGACGACGGCGTAGACGCGATCGGGGTTCGACGGCGCGATTGCGATGCCGATTCTTCCAACGCGTTTTGGAAGGCCGTCGGTGAGTTTCGTCCACGTCGTTCCACCGTCGGTCGATTTGAAGAGCCCATCTTGATGCGGATGTTCGTAGACCGCTTGCAGCATCCACGGGCCGTTGCGCGATGCCCAGAGCGCGGCATAGACGATTTGCGGATTCGTGGGATCGATGCGCACGTCAACGGCGCCGAGATCGGGGCCTCCGCCGAGAACTCGCGTAAAATGGTTGCCGCCGTCAACGCTACGATAGAGTCCGCGTTGCGCGTTCGGGCCATATGGGTGGCCGAGAACGGCAACGAACAAGCGCTCGGGGTCGCGTGGGTCGACGGCGATATGCTGGATCTGTTGCCCGGAGCGTAAACCGAGATGCTGCCAGCTCTTGCCGGCATCATCGGAGCGATAGATGCCGTTGCCGACGGCGAGATCGGGGCGACGCAGCCCTTCACCGCTGCCGACATAGAGAATATTCGGGTCGCTCGGCGCGACGGCCAGCGCACCGACCGATCCGCTCGATTCGGCGTCGAAAATGGGGTTCCACGTGCGCGCGGCATTCGTGCTTTTCCAAACGCCGCCGTTGACCGACGCCATGTAGAACGTATTGGGTTGCTGGCGCACGCCGCTCACGGCAACGGTGCGCCCACCGCGTAAGGGACCGATGAAACGCCAATGGAGCGCCGGAAGCGGCACCGGCGATGCCGCGATCCAGGCGAATGCAAAGAGTGGCGAAAGGAGCGAAAGGTAGCGACGCATTGATCGGCCTCCTTCTAATGCGGTGCGGCTGGTTGGTTAGCGGCGCGCGCGGCGCGCGGTGCGTTTCTTCGGCTGGAACGGCGTTCCGGGTTCGAATTTCGAACGACGCGGTATCATATCGTCGACGTCCTCGCAACCGATGGGGGAGAACTCGCGACAATCGCCGGGCCGGCCTTCGTAGACACCACAGTAGTAACGGCCGCTTTTCGTTCCCTTGAGAAAGACGCAACGGTCGGCGACATCTTCGGTGACCTTACGAACCCAGCCGAGATGGTAGCCGTCTGCCGAACGACGTTCGATGATATATTCGCGCATCACGTCGGCGACGCTCATGTTCAAATGTGCGGCGAGCCGTTCGAGATCGGCGTGCGTAACGAACGGCTCGTAGCCGCTGCAACATTCAGCGCAACCCGGCGGACAGGCGATATTATCGGGCATGTCCTTCAGATGTTTGCGTGCGAGATCGATGACTCCGGCGATCGCACGCACGAATGCAGCATCGTCGTTATATTTATAAACCCATTCGCGTTTGACGATTTCGTTTGCGTTATAGTAGCGCGTCGTTCGTTCGTCGAACTCAACGGTGATATGTTCCTCGTCGATCTCGATTTTCGTTACGTGCTCCATGGGGCGGGTATCGAGCATCTCGGGGTGTGTGGGCTGCCCGGTCTCTTTGGTATATGCACGCAGGCGCGTGAGATCGATTGTTTCCATCCGGTAGTGATTCGACCAGCCCGGCGGGGGTGGCCTTTGCCGTTGAGGAATACTGGGCCGAAGCCATGAAAACTGCAATCGGGATCGATCTAGGTGGATCGCACGTCACCGCCGCCGTCATCACCGACGACGGCACGATTCATAGCCAGCACGAACGCGACCTGAGCGATCTTACGTTCGAGCGCGTCGTCGCGGTGGTCGCCGAAGTTACGAGTGCGGCGAGGAACGCGGCGCCCGCAAAGGTCGAGGCGATCGGCATCGGTTCACCGGGGAATATCGACTTACACGATGGCTCGGTGCGGTATAGCCCGAATTTCGGCTGGTTCGGCGTTCCGCTGGGGAAGCGTCTTCGCGAAGCACTCGGCATGCAAGTTTTCGTCGGAAACGATGCGCGGTGCGCGACGTTGGGTGAATATCATTTCGGCACCGGAAGAGGCGCGAGCGATTTCGTTATGCTCACGCTGGGCACGGGGATCGGCGGCGGTATCGTCGCCGATGGCGAATTGCTCCTCGGGCACGGCTTTGCGGCGGGGGAGATCGGACACCACCAAATTCGCCCCGAAACCGGCTTTATTTGTGGTTGCGGGAAGATCGGGTGCATGGAGGCGCAGGCCTCGGGAACCGGGCTCATACGGCATGCAATGGCGGTCGCGCCCTCATTTCCACGCAGTTTTCTGCTCGATCCCGATAAAGGTAAACTGGGCTCGAAGAAAATTCGCAAGGCCGCCCAGACCGGCGATCTCCACGCATTGGCAGCATGGAAGAATTATACAAGCGACCTTGCGCTCGGGTTGGCGAACGTTATCGCGTTCACAAATCCTGAACTCATCGCGCTTGGAGGCGGAGTTTCGAGCGCCGGTGACTATATGCTCGACGCGGTTCGGCCGCGCGTTGACGAGTTAACGACGATGGCACCGAAAGGAACGACGCGCATCGAAATCGCACGACTCGGAAACGATGCCGGGCAGGTCGGCGCGGCGATGATGGCTCTTCAGGGAGGACTCGATAAACATGGATAACCTACACGGCGCGTTTATTACCTATGGAGAGCGTCGCGCGTACGTCGCACTTCCCGAATCGCCCGGGCCTCATCGAGCGGTGCTGCTGTACATGGAAGCCTTCGGCGTTAACAATTACATCGCCACCGAATGCGACCGTCTCGCGCGAGCCGGCTTTCTCGCTATCGCGCCGGACTTTTTCGACGGGCGAACCTTCGGGTACGACGATTTCGCGAATATTCGTCCTATGCTGCAAGGGCGTAGCGATGCCGATTGGCTCGCGTATATCCGCGACGCAATCGGTTGGCTCGACGCACGCCACGACGTCGTAAAAGCGCCGCTCGGTGCGCTCGGATTTTGCATGGGCGGTCGGCTCGCGTTTTTGAGCGCGCTGGAGCTCCCCGAACGAATCGGAGCGGCGGTTGCTTTCTATGGTGGCGGTATCGCCCCGGAGGAGCCCAGCATGGGTCGCCCGATTTTGGTCGACCGCGTCGGCGAGTTGCGCGCTCCGGTGATGCTGCATTACGGTGCCGACGACTCCGGTATCACGCCGGTGGAGCACGGCCGCATAGCGCAAGCGCTCTCGGAAGCGAAGAAGAAATTTTCGATGCATCTTTACCCCGATGCGGGGCATGGGTTTGCGTCGCGCGATCGCGACTCGTATCGCGGTGCGGTCGCCGAAGAGGCCTGGGCGTTATCGCTGGAGTTTCTTCGCGCGACGTTGCCGTGAGCGCGCGTCCGCTCGCGCTGGTGACCGGCGCATCCGGCGGGATCGGCCTGGAGTTCGCCCGCATTCTCGCCGCCGACGGCTACGATTGCGTGCTTGTCGCTCGCTCGCGCGAGCGTCTTGAGTTCATGGCCGCCGATATCCGCGAAAAACACGGCGTAGCGGTAACGTGCATCGCGGCGGATCTCACGCGCGACGAAAGCATCGCCGAACTGACCGCAGCGATTCCGCGCTGCGACCTTTTGGTTAACAACGCCGGGTTTGCCAATAACGGCCGATATGCCGAGTTGCCCGAGGATGAGATCGTCGCCGAAATTCAACTCGACGTGCTTGCGGTAGCGCGTTTATCGCGTCGCTATCTTCCGGCGATGCTCGCCGCACGAAGCGGCGGCATTATCAACGTGGCATCGACGGCGGCCTTTCTCCCCGGGCCGCTGATGGCGACGTATTACGCGAGTAAGGCGTTCGTACTCTCGCTCTCCGAAGCTCTCTGGGAGGAAGCTCGCAGCAGCGGGGTGACCGTTAGCTGTCTCTGCCCCGGTGCAACGAAGACGGCGTTTTTCACGCGTGCAAAAATGGAGGGCACGCCGCTGCTCTCGATGCAACCGCTCGCCGATGCGACGATGGTCGCGCGCGCCGGGTACGAGGGCTGGAAACGCGGGAAGCGCGTCGTGATTCCTGGAGTTATGAACGCGGCGCTCGCCTTCTCCCCGAAGATCACTCCTCGTTCGATGTTGCTGCGTATTTCGCGCCGATTAGTGGAGCGATAGTCTCCGTCTCCGTCACCCCGAGTAGATGGCAAGCCGGCGTATCGAGGCGCGGCTTGCGCGAGAAGCTCCGGGCTTTTAGAATGCGGCGAGTTGGAGTTGCGGCGCGAACGGAGAATCGTCAGCGGGAATCGTTCCGTCGACGGCGATCTGCGAGATGAGCGCCGCGATTCGGCGCGATGATGCCTTCGGCGCAACTTCTTCCTGACGAATACGAATTTGCACGAGTCGCGCCGGGTCGCCGATCATGCGCTCGACTGAAGCGACGACTTGCGCCGCGCCGTGAAGCGCGACTTCACCGAGCCCATTTTTGCGAACGAAATCGACGTTGCCGCGCTCCTGTCCCGGTACGTAATCGTAAACGACGACCGGCAATTGCGCTGCGTTAGCCTCGGCGAGCGAACCCGGCCCGGCTTTGGTGACGAGAAGATCGACGGCACGGAAATATTCGGGTATCTGATCGGTGAAGCCGAGGAGGTGCATCGGCCTCGGTAGGCTGGGGGCGAGCTCGGCGAGGCGCTCGCGGAGCGCTTCGTTCCTGCCGCAGACGACGACGAGTTCGATCGGGAGGCGCGTTTTCGCCAACGCGATCGCCGTGGTCATCAATTTTCCGCCGCCTTCACCGCCTGCCATCAGCATGACGATCGAGGCCTGCTGCGGCAACCCGAGTTCGCGGCGTAGTTCTTGTTTGGTGCCGACGACATCATCGAATTTTGGATGGATCGGGTGCCCGAGCCAGCGAAGGCGCGCCGGCGAGACGCCGCGCGAGAGCGCGCGCAGGTAGACCTCGCGAGCCGGAACGACGATCGCGTCGGCATCGGGGGTGAGCCACGATTCGTGGACTTTCCCGAGATCGGTAATGACCGTCACGATGGGGATGTGGTTGAGCCCGGCGTCGGCTCGCGCGCGCAGCGCGGCATGATTGAGCAGCGGATGGACCGAGACGATAACGTCGGGGCGATATTCCAGGAAGAGATTGCGCAGCCGTTCGCGGTAGAGCGGCTCGCAAAAGCGGACGAGCGCGCGGTACCGGCGGCGGCCATTCGTTGCGTAGTAGAGCGCCCCGTAGACCGGAGGAGCGTAGCGCAGCGCCATGCTGTATCCAAGGCCCAGTTGGGTCAACGGAAAAGCGCAGTGCGCCGCGACGTCGTCGATGCGGTGCTCGAAGGACGGGTCGGTGCGTTCGTCGAGCGCCGCGCAAATTGCGTTGCTGGCGCTTCGATGTCCACCGCCGGTATCCGAAATGAGAAAGAGTGCGCGCTTTGCCATTATCTCCCCGTTAGGCGCGCACCGGTATCCTTTTTGCTCGCCGACGTCGCATCGACGCATTACGGGTGCGGCGGCTGGTCGGGGCGAGAAGGCTGATGAGCGCTCGAGCCGGAGCATCGTAGAAGCGGAAGATGTCGCCGAACTCGATCTCGGGGTTTCGGTGGTGGCCGTCATGATCCTCGGGAAGGACGATCTGGAGCGGCCGGAGGAGCGCCTCGGCCCAACGCGGGCTCTTCCAGCCGAGCTCGGTGGTATGACGCCACCAGACGTGCAGTTGGCCGAGGAGGAGGCCAAGGAGGGCCCCTTCCCACGAGAGACGAGCCGCAAATGCGGCGACCACGAGGTATGGGAGCGCTCCCAAAAAACCGTCGAAGAGAATCGCCGGATCGCGGGAAAGAACGGCATGCTCCCAATAGGAGCGCCGGCGGTCGTGATGGGTGCGCAGGTGTAACGTGAACCAAAGGTGCTGCGGAACGTGATAAAAGAAGGTCGAACCGAGATCGCCGATAACGAGGACGATAAGTAATGCGCCGACGATGGTCATGGTTGCGTTCCCTTCTCGCTCGCGCGACGCCGATAGCGTTTGCGGCTTTGTGCGCTTGCGGTACGTTTTCCTTGCACCGAGCTGTGTCGTTCGATGGAAACAATCGATTTGACGCGCCGTTAGTTAACGCAACCTTAAGTTGGCCGCGCCATCGCCTGCTACACGGGCTCGCCGGCGGCGATCTCGTGCGCAATGGCGGGGCCGTTCGTTACGATGCGCTCGCTATCGGGCGGGCAATTCTCGCCGATAATCCGCGCATCGACGCGGTAGCGGCGATCTACCTCGCGGTTGTTACCGAACGCGCCGCTCGCGCAAATGCGTTACCGCCGCTCTTTCTTGCCGCAACGTTGCTTCAAGAATCCGCATACGATCCGTATGCGCTCTCGTCGTCGGGCGCGATCGGTATCGGTCAATTTATGCCGGGCACCGCTGCGGAGGTAGGGCTCGATCCATTCGATCCCTATGCATCGATCCGTGCGTCGGCGCATCTTTTAGGCCGTTACGTTGCTCGGTACAAACAAGCGGGAGTCGCGGCGCCGGTCGGCTCGCCCTACGCGCTTGCCCTGGCCGCATATAACGCCGGGCCCGGTGCGGTGCTTGCATACCGCGGCGTGCCGCCATATGCGGAGACCGAGCAATACATCGCATTGAT
>DAHUYY010000300.1 GCA_027306845.1 Vulcanimicrobiota bacterium
ATTACAGCAATCTCATCGAGGGGCACAATACGCGCCCGGCGGATATCGTGCGCGCATTGGCGGGGGAGTTTGCGGCCGAGGAATCGCGACGCAACCTTCAGGAAGAAGCCGCGGCGCACGTGCGCGTACAAGCCCGCATCGACGAACTCGCAGCCGCAGGAGAACTTCCCAATCCGACCGGCGGCGAGTTCGTCCGTTGGCTTCACGCCGAGTTCTATCACGACGCACCGCGTGCGATGCTGATCGTTCACGGTCGCGACGGCGACTATGAGATGGAACCCGGCAAGTATCGCTCGACTGTCGCCCAAGACGTTGCGGTCGGCAGGCATCAGCCGCCATCTGGCCCCTACGTCGCTGATTTTATGCGCTATTTTTCCGAACGATACCGGCTTGAAAGCCTCGGAATGGCGATGCGCATCATGTCCATACCCGCCGCTCATCACCGCTTCAACTACATTCATCCGTTCCCCGATGGGAACGGGCGCGTCAGCCGTTTGATGAGTCACGCGATGGCTCATGCCTCCGGCATCGCCGCACACGGGTTGTGGTCGATTTCGCGTGGATTGGCACGCGGTCTCGGCGATCGTTCGCAATATAAGCGAATGATGGATTTTGCCGACTCGCCGCGCGATGGCGATCTCGACGGCAGAGGCAATTTGTCGCTGCACGCACTCATCGATTTCACGACGTGGTTCTTGGAAGTTTGCCTCGATCAGCTGGGCTTTATGAGCGAACTCTTCGAACTCGACGTCTTATCAAAGCGGCTTCGCACGTGGGCCGAACGCGACGATCGCTTCAAACCCGAAATCGGCCGTCTTTTGGAAGAGGCTGCTATTCGTGGCGAATTCGATCGCGGCGAAGCTTCAAGAATCACGGGTTTACCGGAAAGAACGGCAAGACGGGTTTTGAACGAGGCCTGTGCGGCCGGTCTGCTGGCCTCCGACACCCCGAAGGGGCCGGTCTCCCTGCGCTTCCCACCCGCCGATGCCGAAGCGATGTTTCCGCGATTATTCCAAACGGCATCATAACGCTCGAAGAACGCGTCCTTCCCCGAGATATCCTTAGCTGACGGTGCAGTAGACTAACGAGCCTCGTGCGTTACTGCCACAACTCTAGGACGTACGTACCGGCTGGAACGTTCGTATTGCCGCCGCCGGGGTATTCGTAGGTCGTGGTCGACGCCGGCACCGTCTGTGCCGCCGCATCGAAGGGCGTCGCACACGACCCGGCCTGATAGATCGCCCCGTAATACGTGCCGGTCGGTGACGCCGGCGCGAACACCGTATCGAGTAATCCCGTGTTGGGTCCAAACGATCCGTTCGGCGCGAACTGGAACGCGGTTGGGAACGTGAGCGTGATCGCGTCGGCGAGGGTGCCGCTCACCGCGCATCCGTTCGCGGGTACGCCGGACGTCTCCGAATAGGTGACGTTCTCCGAACTCGCGCCCGAGATCGTAACCGCACCGTAAAAGAACAGCTGTGCGGCAACCGGTGATCCGACCAACGCGAAGCTTTGAAACGACGGCGAGCTCGCGAGCGTAAATGAGTTTCCGCTCGGCGGAGCGGTAGGACTTGCCGTTGGTGCGGACGACGGCGCCGCCGTCGGAGCGCCCGTCGGTGCAGCGCTCGGTGTCGGTGTCGGAGCCGGGCCCGACGAAACGAGTACCGGAATCGAGAAGGTCGCCGGCTGACTCGTACCGTTTTCGAAGACGTGGATGACCGTTGAGCCGACTACCGCGCTCGACGTAATCGTAAACGTCACGACCGGAACACCAATGCTGTTGCTGTACGTCGAACTCACGCTAGCCGGGACGGCCGCGACCTGCGGGCTGCTCGACACAATGGCAACGGTCGACGGCGACGATTCCAGATATGCCGCCGAGTAGGTCACGGTCGAGTTCGGCTGCATCTGCACGCCGACGTTGACCGGAACGTACGTTGCATTCGCGCCCGCCGCGTAAACCTGAATTATGCAGGCACCCAAGGCGCCGCC
>DAHUYY010000301.1 GCA_027306845.1 Vulcanimicrobiota bacterium
TCGCCGATTGGGAGGAAAGCGAGCGACTCGCCTACGAGAAGGAAGTCCTTGGCTTCTTTGTCTCTGGCCATCCGCTCGACAAGTATGCGCAAAAACTGCGCAACCTCGCCGGCGTCATCTCTGTGGGCGAAGCGCTTGAGCGCAAGGTCGCCGAGGCCATGGCCGCCGGTGTCGTTGATTTTTTTGAGGTCATCGAGATCGAGAATGACAAAAGCAAAGGGCGTATCGTAGCGCTCTGAGGTGTGCAACTCGCGGTCGAGCATCTCGTTGAGCGCCCGGCGATTCGGAATGCCGGTGAGACTATCGGTGAGGGCGAGGCGCTGCGATTCCTCGAGCAAGCGCCGCGTCTCTTCGTGAAGGCGAGCGTTCTCGACCGCGACCGCTGCCTGCGAGGCGAAATCGAGCATCATGCGAAGCTGGTTCTCCGAGACCTCCTCGCCGGGGGGAGCATCGGCGTAGAGAATACCGCGAACGACTTCGCGGGCGATCAGCGGCACCGCGCAGTACGGCCCGCGCCCATCTTCCAAGGGACGGTCGGGATCGCCCTCGTTTCCGAAAGCGAGTTCGACGCTGCGCGAGACGAGATCGTCCATCGCCGAGGGCGAGCGATACTCCCGCGGATCGGTCGCGTGCAGGACGGTGCCCGAGCTGTCGCATTCGAGGCGCCGGATCAGGCCGCCGCCTTCGATCGCGTCGAAGAGGATGACCCGCTTGAAGCGGAGTGCCTCGCTCACCCCACGCATGACGGTCGAAAGGATATCGTTGATTTCGAGTGTCGAATTCAACGTCGTGAAAACTTGCTGGAGGACAAAGAGTTCCGCGTTCTGTGCGGCGTATTCATCCCTCTCTGCTTCGACCATCGCCAACCGTGAACGCAAACGAGCAACCTCCTCGGCTAGGGCCTCGGGGTCGGAGGATGACAGAACGCTCCCAGCCTCGCCGGGGGAGAGGCTACTCTCCATCTCTTAAGGTTACGTCAGGCATCTGTAGAAGTTTAGGTAGCTCGTGTTAAGGGTTTGTATAGGTTGAGTCAGTTCGTTCATCTCCACGTTCACTCGGAATATTCCCTGCTCGACGGTGCCTGTCGGGTCGACGATCTCTGCCGCCGTAGCGCCGAGGACGGCGCCCCGGCGGTCGCTCTTACCGACCATGGCGTGATGTACGGCGCGATGGAGTTCTACTACGCCGCGCACGAACATCGCCTGACGCCGATCCTGGGCTGCGAGGCCTATATCGCCCCGCGTGGGCGGCTCGACCGTAGCATTCGCGACGAGGCCCACGTCACGCTTCTCGCGGCCGACCCGACGGGCTATCGCAATCTCAGCACGCTCATCTCCAAAGGCTTCCTCGAGGGATTCTATTACAAGCCGCGGATCGACATGGATCTGCTCGAACAATATCACGACGGGTTAATCGTGCTTTCGGGTTGCATGTCGGGCATGGTTGCCGCGCCGCTGCTCGCCGACGATCGAGAGCGCGCAGTGCGCAACGCACGGCATTTCCAGCAAATTTTCGGCGACCGTTTCTACATCGAAGTGATGCGCCACGGCATGCCTGAAGAAGAGAAGATCAACGAAGGTTTAGTCGGCGTGGCGCGCGAGCTCGGTTTGCCCATCGTGGCAACGAACGACTCGCATTATCTCACCCAGCGCGATGCCCCCGCGCATGACGTGCTGCTCTGCATTCAGACCGGAAAGACCGTCGCCGATACGAGCCGGATGAAATTTTACGGCGATCAGTTTTACGTAAAATCCGCCGAGGAGATGGCAGAGCTTTGGCGCGATCTTCCCGAAGCGGTCGAGAACACGGTGGCGATCGCTAAACGTATCGATATGCGGATCCCCGAGCGCATCTTCCATCTCCCGCACTATCCGGTGCCGAAGAGCGACCTCACGGTCCACGACGATGCATCGTACTTGCGCGAACTCTGCGAGCGCGGCCTCGTCGAGCGTTACGGCAAAGAGCGCGTCGCCGAAGATGAG
>DAHUYY010000302.1 GCA_027306845.1 Vulcanimicrobiota bacterium
GGACACGTTCGAGCAGAGCTCGCACTCGACACATACTGCCACGTACATCCCGGCATGCAGTCGGGGGCCGTCGACACTGTTGCGAAACTTTTCGCGGAGCTGGATGCCCTCCAAAACTGCCCTCCGGCCTCCGCCGCTAAAAACGTAAAATCCGCCAAACGCTAGATTTGACGGACTTTTTCTGGAGCCGACGAGCGGACTCGAACCGCTGACCTGCTGATTACGAATCAGCTGCTCTACCAACTGAGCTACGTCGGCACGTGGGGACCGAGCCCGGCTATTCTGCGCGACCCGCGCGTTAGCCCTCCCGGTCGTGGAAGGTTCCCCGCTGCGCGCGCTCGTCGAGATCCAGGTCGTCTAGCAGATAATAGACGATCTTCCGGTCGTCGAAGCCGACCTTTGCCAATTGCTTGCCCTCGATCTCGACGACCTCGTGAATGTGCCCGGGCACGCCGATGTAGCGGCGGTTCATCGGGCCGTACGCAGGGTCGCCCTCCGGTTTGGCCTTCGGGGTCGCCCGGACGCCCCGCAACGGCGTCTGGTGGCGATGCGCGGCCACGTTACGGCTTCGGCGGGGCGAGGCGGAAGGCTTCGACGTAGGAACGATCGCCTTCCGGCCAGCCCACCCAGATATCGCCGGTTTGCGGATCGATGGTGCCCGTGTGCATGCCGCGTGCGATTTTTTTCTGCCCGATCAAGACCGGCGTTCCACCGGCGCGTATCGAGAAAAGCGTGAGCGAGGTACCAAAACACGCAAGCAACCTGCGCCGCGCGCTGAAACTGCATTGGTCGACCCCGCCCGGAAAATTTGCCTCGTGCAGCAGCTTGCCTTGCGTCGAATAGACGCCGAGCTTGCCGTTCTCGCCGACGTCGATTAACGCGTTATCGGCCGCATCGAAAATCAACGGATGATTGCCCTCGAGCAACGGCGTCTTCATGATTCGTTTGACCGCGAAGCTCTTTGGATCGATCGCGGCGATCGCCCGCAGGTCGGTAAGATTTTGATAGAGCGTATGCGTGCGCGGATTCACCGCGAGATATTCGAGTTTCTTTGCCGGCAATTTCAGCGTCTTCAGCAATTTCATCGAACGCGCGTCGATAATATACACGTGCGAGCCGTCATCTTCGTCGGCATAAATGTGCTGCGTCGCCGGATCGAATGCGATTGCATCGACGGGGCCGCCGACCTTTACCGTGCGCAAAACGCGCCCGGCGACCGGGTCGACCTCGCTCACGCTCTTATCGGTTCCGTTGCCGGTAAAAACGTGACCGTTCGCGGGGTTCACCGCGACGCCGTGCAAGGGGCCGACGCGCACCGTGCGTAGCACCCGCTTGCTGTCGGCGTCGATGACGACGAGATCGCGCGCTCCGGAGTGCGCCGCATAGATGCGTCGGCGCTTCCCATCGGCGGTAAAAT
Source organism: Vulcanimicrobiota bacterium (assembly GCA_027306845.1). Lineage (GTDB taxonomy): Bacteria > Vulcanimicrobiota > Vulcanimicrobiia > Vulcanimicrobiales > Vulcanimicrobiaceae > JABEUX01. The sequence continues at coordinate 1,418 of DAHUYY010000302.1, forward strand.
AGTCGTAATAACCCTTCCCGGGCACCAGCACTTTGGTCGAGGCCGCAACGATGGGCGGCGGTGTCATCATCGGCATAGTTGCGGGGTTCTCCCCGGCTGAAAACGAAGCCTCGTCGGCATGCTGGTAACCTTTCGCGGCAAGACGCCGCGGGTCGATCCGTCGGCCTTCGTCGCCCCTACCGCCGTTCTGATCGGCGACGTCGAGGTTGGCCCCGAATCGAGTATTTGGTTCGGCGCCGTTTTGCGCGGCGACAACGGCCCGATCCGCGTCGGAGCACGTACCTCCATTCAGGATAATGCGGTCATTCACGTCACCATCGCCACGAATATCGGCGACGATGTCACCATCGGCCATGCCGCGGTGATGGAAGATTGCACGATCGAGCCCAAAGCACTCATCGGCAGCAATGCCGTGCTGCTCAACGGCTGCACCATCGGGCGCGGCTCGCTCGTTGCAGCCGGCAGCGTCGTCGGCGAGCGCGTCGTCGTACCGGCGAACGTTTTGGTTGCCGGCGCACCGGCAAAAGTAAA
>DAHUYY010000303.1 GCA_027306845.1 Vulcanimicrobiota bacterium
TCTGCATCTACATCCCGAAATCTGAATCCGCGGACGAAGCGCTGTGGTGGAAGGCGCTCTTCGATGCGCTCATCGCCGCCAAAGGTTGGGCGCCTGATGCGATCAAGGCGATGGCGCTCGTCGAATCGCATCCGCTCGCCTATGAAATGGAAGAGTTTCTCTTCAATCTGCGCGATTATATTCTCGGCTTGAATCTGGGACGCTGGGATTACATGGCCAGCTTGATCCACTTCAATCTAGACGATCCCAACTGGCTGCTTCCAGATCGCAACACCATCCCGCTCGACGTACCGTTCTTTCAAAATCTTCGCACGCTACTGCCCGAGATCACGCACAAACACGGTGCACTAGCGATCGGCGGCATGACGGCCCTCTATCCCAGCCGCGAGGACGCCGCGTTGAACGAACGCGCGCTCGCGGTGCTGGAACGCGACAAGAAGAACGAAGCGACGTGCCTGATGGACGGCGCGTGGACGGGCCATCCCGATCAAAACGCGATCGCGGTCGCACAATTCCCATATCCCAATCAGCTCGACCGCCGCCCGCACCTCGAAACGGCGCACCCCGATCTTCGCCCGTCGCCCAAAGGCATCGGTGCGACGACGCTCGACGGAACACGCGCGGCCGTCCGCACCGTGATTCGCTACCGGCAAGGCGTGCTCGAGGGTCGCGGCGCGAGCCTTCTGGACGGCTACATGGAAGATCTCGCAACCGATCGCATCTACCGCCTGATGATTGCACAGCGACTGCGCTATCCGGGGCCGTACACGCCGGCCTCGCTCTCGACGATGTTCGATGAGGAGCTTGCGAAGCTCGGGCCTGCGTACCAAAAGGCGCGCGACCTTTCCGAGGAGATGATTCTGACGGGCCGCTTCGACCCTCGTTAGTCCCGCTCGTCACACGAGCGTTGCCGCCGGGCGATGTGACGCGGTACAACCATGGCATGACCCTCCGCAGACCGGTTCCAATGCTGTGGACGCTCCTGATCTTTACCGGGATCGGGCTCTTCTTTGCGCTGCATCAACATCTCGACGACGTAATCTACAACCCCGGCATATCGCTCGGGCGCCGGCTTCTCTACGAACTCTCGGGCGCGTGGGGCGCGATGGCGATGCTGCCGTTTCTCCGATGGGTCGCACAGCGTTTCCCGTTCACGCGTGCGACGCTCTGGCGCGCCCTGGGCGCCAACATCCTCGCATTCCCGATCTACACGCTGGGTCATACGGCTGCAAACGACATCCTGCGCTTTATGCTTGCACCGTTGTTCGGCGTGCACGGCGTCGGCCCGTTCAATATGCTTCTCGAAACCTCGTCGGAAGCCTCGAACGATATCGTCTACTTTGCAATGCTCATGGCAACGATCTACCTACTCGATCACTTCGTAAAAACGCAAGGCATTGAAGCGAAGCTCGCGGAGGCGCGCCTAGAGAACCTGCGCCTCCAACTGCAGCCTCACTTTCTCTTCAACACGCTCAATGCGATTTCGTCGGTGATGTACGAAGACGTACGCAAAGCCGACCGGATGCTCTCGAGGCTGAGCGATTTTCTTCGGACGGTCCTTGCAACGAGCGGGGTGCAAGCCGTTCCCGTCGACGAAGAACTGCGCATCGAGCAGATGTACGTCGACATCATGAAAACGCGCCTCGAACGCAACTTGCAGCTTGCCGTTCGCGTCCGAGACGACGCTGCGAATGCGCTCGTCCCCTTCATGCTGCTGCAGCCGCTCCTCGAAAACAGCATCCGCCACGGGATGGGATCCGAGCGTGCCTCGATCGACCTGGATATCGACGTCGCTCGCCGCAACGGGTCAACCGTCATCGAGGTTACGGACGACGGCACCGGGTATGCGTCATCCGCGCAAGACGGGATCGGGTTGAGCAACGTTCGCGCGCGACTGCATTACATGTATGGCGAGGACGCAACGTTCGCTATT
>DAHUYY010000304.1 GCA_027306845.1 Vulcanimicrobiota bacterium
GTAAATATGTAGCCCATTCTACGAACGAGCTCCAAATATCGCGTCGTGAAGGTAGCCGTGCAGCCGATCGACCGCAACGCGCTCTTGCGTCATCGCGTCGCGATCGCGCACCGTTACTTTCCCATCTTCCAACGAATCGTAATCGAAGACAAGACAGTAGGGCGTGCCGATCTCATCCTGACGGCGATAGAGTTGGCCGATATTCCCTTCGTCGTACTGCGTCCGAAAGTGCGGGCGCAATGCGGCCTCGATGCGCTTTGCCCCATCGACGAGTTCGGGTTTGTTGCGAGCGAGCGAAAAAACGGCGACCTGTACCGGCGCGATGTAGGGATGGAAATGCAGGACGATGCGCTCGCTGCTCTTTCCGTCGGCACCGGTCACGCTCTGCTTCTCGTAGGCATCGACGAGGAAGGTCAGCGTCGTGCGATCCATGCCGGCCGAGCTCTCGACGAGCAGCGGCGTGTAATGTTGTTTCGATGCTTCATCGAAGAATCGCAGATCTTTTCCGGAGAGCGTCATATGTGCGTCGAGATCGTAGGTGCCGCGATGGGCGATCGATTCGAGTTCGCCCCATCCCCACGGAAAGAGATACTCGACGTCGACACCCGCCTTTGCGTAATGCGGGCGTTCCTGCGGAGTGAGTTCGTAGAACCGAAGCCGTTCTTCGGCGATGCCGTAGCTTGCATACCACGCCTTACGACGGGCGACCCATTCTTGGAAGATCTCCATGTCGCGGCCGTCGTCGGGAACGAAATACTCCAGTTCCGCCTGCTCGAATTCACGAACGCGAAAGGTAAAATTCCCCGGCGTGATTTCATTGCGAAACGACTTGCCGATCTGCGCGATACCGAATGGTGGTTTTTTCCGCGCGCTCTGAAAGACATTTTTAAAATTAACGAAGATGCCTTGCGCCGTCTCCGGGCGGAGATAGGCGACCGAAGCACTATCTTCCATCGGTCCGATCTGCGTGCGCATCATTAAATTGAAATTTCGCGGATCGGTAAAGCTCGCTTTGCTGCCGCAATCGGGGCACTGGTTCGGGTCCTTCAGGTGGTCGAAACGGAAACGGTGCTTGCAAATTTTGCAGTCGACGAGCTTATCGTGAAATGCATCGACATGACCGGAGGCCTTCCAGGTGAGCGGATGCATGATGATCGACGAATCGAAACCGACGACGTCGTCGCGCAGTTCCACCGTATCGCGCCACCACGCGTTCTTTACGTTGCGTTTGAGAACCGCGCCGAGCGGGCCGTAATCCCAGAAGCCGTTGATGCCTCCGTATATTTCGCTACTTTGGAACATGAAGCCGCGCCGCTTGGCAAGCGCGGTAATTTCGTCCATCGTCACGCGGACGCCGGTGCTGCTATCCATAGGGGCGACTACGTTTCTCAGCGGGTGCGAGAAAACCCTCACTCCTCAGGCTTTCGAGCAAGGCTACCCCTCTAAGTGCCGGGGCGGCGGGCGCGCGGAGCCCTGCGCGCCTCAGAACAGCGGCAGGGAGCGGGCGAGATCGTTCCCCGGTTGGGCATGGTCGCCGACGACCTCCACCAAAGCGATTCCGTTCTTTTCGAGGATCGTTGGGATAAACGACTGCTCTCGCTCCACCGGGGCGCCGAAGGCGAGAATCGGTGCGGCTCCCATCAACTCCGCTTCGTAGCGAACGCGATAATCCATGAGTTGACCGACGCCGTAACGCATTCGGTCGAGCGCAACCGAGGGGCGCGGGAGGCTCTTCGCCTCGATTAAAAAACGCCGCTCGCCCAAACGCGCGAAGAGGTCGACGTGATTGTTGTAGAGCCCGCTTCCCCCCATCGATTGGAAGCGTTTCAGCAGTATATCGAGCGTCCGTTGATGATCCTCGCGGGCGCGCTCGTGCAACGAGGCAGCTTCATAGCGATCCGGCGGCGCGTT
>DAHUYY010000305.1 GCA_027306845.1 Vulcanimicrobiota bacterium
CTCGGGCAGGGTGAGGGTCGGCATGAGCTCTGCGAGTTCGTCGAGCCGGAACCCGAGTTCGATTGCGGCGGCAGCGGCGCCGGCGGCATTCACGCGATTGTGATGGCCGGGAAGAAAGAGCTCCGTGCGCGCGCGGCGCGGACGCCCGTTGAGTTCGCGATGCACGACGATCTCGTCGCGAATAAGTGCGGTGAACGGCGCGCGCACGATATCGTCGCGGTCTTCATCCATCGCGTCGTACCAATGAGGAATCTGCCCCAGCGTTGCGGCGCGATGCTGCGAGACTCGGTCGCGCGCGTTGAGCAGCGGCGAGGCGCCGGCGGAGAAAAGCCCCCACTTCGTTTCGGCGAGCCGCTCGCGCGACCCGAGGATCTCGAGGTGCGCCTCGCCGACGTTCGTGAGCAGCCCGAAGTGTGGTTGCGCGATTTCCACCAACGTGTGGATATCGCGATATTTGCGCGCCCCCATCTCGACGACGATCACATCGTGGTCGTCGTGAGATTCAAGCAGCAACTTACTGACGCCGATTTCGTTGTTTTCGTTTGCGTTTGTGACGTGCAAGCGCGTTCCGTACCGCGCGCGCAGCAACTGCGAAAGGAGATGCTTGGTCGTGGTCTTTCCGCTGCTGCCGGTAATCGCGATGACGTGTCCGTCGAAGCGCGCGCGCGCCGCACTCGCCAGCGCCATGTATGCAAGCAACGTGTCGGCGACTTCGACGATCGGACGATCGGCCATCGCCACGACCGCCCGGTCGACGATGGCGAGCGCCGCCCCTTTTGCAAATGCCTCGCTAACGAATTCGTGGCCGTCGAACCGTTCGCCGCGCAACGCAAGAAACGCGTCGCCGTTTTCTATGCTGCGCGTATCGGTAACGATGCGCATCGGCGCGAGGGTCGCTTCATGGTGAATGCGATGCGCTGCGGTCGCGCGCACGATCTCTTCGATTGTAAAGCGCCTCACGCGCCGACCCTCCTTCGCGCCAGGGCATCGGCCGCCGTGGCGACGTCGTCGAAGGGAAGCACCCGATCGCCGACGACTTGATAGTTCTCGTGCCCTTTTCCAGCGACGAGCACCGTATCCCCGGCGGCGGCGTGAAGAACCGCGCGCTCGATAGCGCGGCGACGGTCGAGTTCGATAGCGGCCGGCGGGTGGGGCATGCCGGCGAGAATCTCCTCGACGATCGCCTGCGGCTCCTCGCTGCGCGGATTATCGTTGGTGAGATAGACCTGGTCGGCGAGTCGAGCGGCGACCTCACCCATCGCGCGGCGCTTACTGCGGTCGCGGTCGCCGCCGCATCCGAAAACCAGCACGAGCCGCCCCTGGAGGTTCTCGCGGAGCGCGAGCAATGCGTTTTCGAGCGCGTTGGGGGTATGCGCGTAATCGACGATGACGTTGATATCGCCGCCCCCGACGCGCTGCATGCGCCCCGGCACGCCTTGCAGAGCGGCGATGCCACGCGCGGCGACGGGGGTCTCGATGCCGAGCAAACGAGCGAGCGCGACGGCGAGAAGAGCGTTTTCGACGTTAAACCGTCCGGGCAGATGCTGTTCGAATGCGATGCCGTCGATGGTGAAGGTTGCCCCGGATGGGCTGAGGTGCAGATCCTCCGGACGAATCTCGGCGGGGCCTTCGAGCGCGTAACCGATGCAGCGGCGTTGCGCGGCGAACTCCGCAAACCACTGCGCGCCCCACCGGTCGTCGAGCCCGAACGCACATGCCGGTGCGAGTTCGAAGAGATGGTGCTTCGCTTCGGCATAGGCATCGATGCTGCCGTGGAAATCGAGATGATCCTGGGTGATGTTCGTGAGCCCCGCGGCCGCGAAGCGAACGTCTTCGACGCGACCGAGCGCGAGCGCGTGCGAACTCACTTCGATCGCGACGGCACGCGCACC
>DAHUYY010000306.1 GCA_027306845.1 Vulcanimicrobiota bacterium
GTCGAGAGGCGTCTGTGCAATGAGCATGTGCGGCGCCGTCGGTGTCGAGTAGGGCGCATAGGTCGGAGCGAGAAAACTAATGTACGGAATGAATACGTCGGCATTCGGATCGGGCGTGGGAATCGGAAAGACGATCGGGGCTCCGCGTTTGAGGGTGATGGAGATCGCTTTGAGGTTCGCGTAGTAGGAGAACGTAAAACTCGAAAACGGATCGAAATACGGAATGATGGGAAACGCTTCCCCGGTCCTGGTCGCTCCATGGGGAAGGTCGTGCATGATCGCAAAGTTGTCGGCATTGCGGAGCGCGACGAGGCGATCGATCTCTTGAGATCGGCCAAGCGACGGAACCGTAACGCTCGTTCGTTCGCGATAGGTGATATAGGTCGGCGGTCGAGCAGTATATGCCGCAGCCGTGCGGTTGATAAGAAGCGCGAGCGCAAGGTCGGCACCGATCATCGACTCTCTCTTCGGCAGAGGAGCCGCGCCCTCCGGTACCGCACTCTCCTTCTCGTGAAGAGAGAGGATCGCACTGCCCTCGACGCTCGCGTTACCGAATGGCGACGAGCGATTCACCGTCGCCCCGAACTCGGTTTCCAAGAGTTTGAGACGCAGGCGCTGATCGAACGCGAACTCGATGCACTCGGGATCGAACGTCGGCGTGCGGCGAAAACCGGCGTGGTCGCCGTCATTCACGGCGCTCTACCGGGGCATACGGTCGCGCTGCGTGCCGACATGGACGCGCTGCCGATCTCCGAACGAAGCGGGCTCCCGTTTGCATCGGAGATTCCCGATGTCATGCATGCATGCGGGCACGACGCACACGTCGCAATGTTGCTCGGCGCGGCGACGTTACTGCAAGCGCGACGTTCTGAGTTGCACGGAAACGTCGTCCTGCTCTTTCAGCCTGCAGAAGAAGGGCCGGGTGGAGCGGAGCCGATGATCGCCGAGGGCGCGCTCGCAGATCCACGCGTCGATTGCGCGGCAATGCTGCATGTCGACGTGCGTTTGCCGACCGGTACGGTCGGCGTGACGCCGGGGCCGGTCAATGCGTCGGCGGATGAATTTACCCTGCGTATTCTCGGCCGCGGCGGGCACGGTGCGTACCCGCATACGGGTGTCGATGCGATCGTCGCCGCATCGGCAGTCGTCTTGGCGCTGCAGAATATCGTCGCGCGCGAGATCGATCCGCTTGCCTCGGCGGTCGTAACCATCGGCACGATCGCGGGCGGCTATCGGAATAATGCGCTCGCCGATGAAGTGGTGATGACCGGAACGCTGCGCGCGCACGATCCTGCAATTCGCGATGCGCTCTCCGCACGCGTCGAGCAGATCGCGCATTCGGTCAGCGAAGGGTACGGAGCGCGCGCGGAATTGGAACTGCGGCGCGGCTATCCACCGGTCGTCAACGATATCGAACTCGCGCGCAGCTTTGCGCCGGTGCTCGCGCATGAGACCGGGGTACACGTGGTCGAGGCCGCCCCGACGATGGGTGGGGAAGACTTCGCCTACATCGCGCTGGAGGTTCCGGCGCTCCTCATGCGCCTCGGCGTTCGGAATGAAGCGATCGGGGCGCTCCGCTCGGGGCATAGTGCCGAGTTTATCCTCGACGAAGCCGCGCTCGCCCATGGGGTCGACGCGTTGGTCGCCTTCGCCGTTGCCTTCGGTTCGCCGAGCGCTCGATTCGATAGAAAGCCCAACGCCTAGTATCTGCGACAAAAGCAGGTACTAGAAAATGTGCTTGCGAAGCCCGTCTCCATGGATGTCTATCGGAACGAAGATCTGCCGCGGGGCTGCGCGCATTTCGAGGCCGCGGTCGACCTCCCCGCCGTTCCCGAAGAGGCCTTCGCTCTGCTCTGCGCAGTGGAGAAGTGGCCGGCCTGGCTG
>DAHUYY010000307.1 GCA_027306845.1 Vulcanimicrobiota bacterium
GACGAAGTGTAGGTGACCGGCGTAGACGACATCGTTCCTCCCTAAGAAAGACTGACCAGGCGCACGAATTTTCTCGATCCCACCGATAGTACGGCGGGTTCGCCGTTCCATTCGGCATGAGGCTCCGCGATGACGATACCATCGAGCTTCACCCCGCTCCCCGTTAAAAGTCGCTCGGCCTCACGCTTGCTCGCGGCGAAACCCGCCGCGACGATCAGCGCCGTGAGCCGCGCCGGAGCGTGTCGCAGTTCGGGCATCTCCACCGGCGCTTCACGGCGCTGGACGGTCGCCTCGAAGTGTTCGCGCGCCCGGCGCGCCGCATCGGGGCCGTGATAGCGAGCGACGATATCGAGAGCGAGTTCTTTTTTTAGTTGCATGGGATTTGCCGCACCCGAACGTAACGATTGCGCGAGCGCATCGGCGTCGCTCTGCGAACGGAACGCCGCCAGCCGCGCATAGACCGGCATCAATTCGTCGGCGATCGACATGAGCTTGCCGAATTGCGTCTCCGCGCTTTCGGCAATACCGACATAATTTCCGATCGACTTGCTCATTTTTTTCACGCCGTCGAGCCCGACGAGGAGCGGGACGGTCGCGCAGATCTGCGGGGCCTGCCCGAATTCGCGTTGGTAGTGTCGGCCGAGCAGCAGATTGAAGAGTTGATCGGTTCCCCCGAGCTCCATATCGGCCTCCACCGCAATGGAGTCGTACGCCTGCGCGACCGGGTAGAGAAATTCATGCAGCGATATCGGCGTGCCGGTACGATAGCGTTGGTCGAAATCGTTCCGTTCGAGCATCTGTGCGACGGTTGTTTTCGAGAGGAGGCCGATGAGATCGGTGAGGCCGAGTCTGTCGAGCCACTCCGAATTATAGCGAACGGAGACGCGCTCCAAATCGAGCACTTTCCCCGCCTGCTCGCGATACGTCCGCATATTCGCCTCGATCTCGTCGGGCCCAAGTTGCGGGCGCATCGCATTCTTTCCGCTGGGGTCGCCGATTCGCGCGGTGAAGTCACCGATAATGAGCGTCACTGCGTGCCCCGCCTCGGCGAACCGCTGCAGCTTCTCCAGCACCACCATAAAGCCGAGATGGAGATCGGGGCTCGTCGGGTCGATGCCGAGTTTGACGCGCAGCGGTCGCCCAAGCGCTATGCGGCTGCGAAACTCGGCGACCGATTCAACGTGCTCGAACCCGTCGAGAAGCCTCTCGATATTTTGCTTTTGCATCATCTCCCCGCGAAAACTACGCGCTCGAACTCACGCTTCCCCGCGTCCCCATCATAAATGCAACGTCACGATCGTAACGCCCCCTCCACCTTCATCGGCATTTCCGTAGCGCAGCGAGGCGACGGCGGGGTGCTCGCGGAGGTATTGCTGGAGGCCGCGCCCCAGCAGCCCACTCCCTTTCCCATGGATGAGCCGCAATTCCGTAAGCCCGGAGAGCGCGGCGTCGTCGAGCCAGCGTTCCACGAGCGGCTCCGCCTCGACGAAGCGCTTTCCACGTACGTCGAGTTCGCCGCTGCTGCGACTCGCGCTCTCGAGCTTCGCAGCCGCTGCGTTCCGCTCGACTTTGCGCTTCGCGGCGGGTCTCCGTTCGAGTTCGCTCCGCGCGACGACACTGCGTAACGCGCCGATTGCAACTTGAACGCGGTCGCCGTAATCTTCGACGACGCGCGCTTCCCGGTCGAGCGAGCGAACGAACACGACGTCGTCGGGAGCAAAGACTCCGGCCTCCGTCGCTCGCTCGGCCGGAGCCTCGGCGATGCCGAGTTCCTCGCGAAGGCCCTCGGCGGCACGAGCGAGCGAGCGTGTCTGTCCGGGCGTGATCCGAGGCCGCTGCGTCGATGCCGCCGCTGCT
>DAHUYY010000308.1 GCA_027306845.1 Vulcanimicrobiota bacterium
ACCAAGATCGCGCTGTAGTCCGAGATCGCCGCGCTGAGATCGTGGCGGTGGATTTCCTGCGCTGCACGAACGAGGCGTGGCCAGGAGTCGTGCGGGTACTGTGATATCGCTTGCGCACACGGCATTTCGCCCCGAATTTCGTCGACGTGCAATATTTCGGTTTGCAAGAGGCCCGGAACCGTTAGCGGCTTCGTGGTTTCTCCCGCCGAAAGACCCGCCGCGGCGGCATAGTTGCTGCCTCGCAGTTGCGCCGGTGTGAACCACCCGATATTGGGGGCGTAACTCGTCGGCATCGATTTCCCAAGTGCTGCAAACGATTTGTACGCGAGGAGTGCAGCGGCTTTTTCGGCATCCGCGCGCTTCATAAAAATCAGACCGCTAAGGTGAATTCGTTCGGGAACGATGCAGCCGGAGCGTTGACCGTGCGATTTCGTCGATAGGCCGAGTAGTGCCATGCAAGAGGCAGTCAGAATGAATTGACGAAATATGGAACGCATGCGATCTCTCATACCGCATTGCCCTTCGCGCGTCCTGGCAAGTCTTTGGCTCCTGATAACCCTAACGTGCATCCCGTGGCAAGCGGCCGATGCCGCGCAAGCAAATCCACCACTGTACGTAACGGTCGATGGCGTGCGGCTCTCGTATCGGCGAGTGCTCGATTTGAGCGGCTTGGCCATCGAGGGGACCGGGGCGTTTCAGCTTGCAGTGAAAAAACCAAGTACCCAAATGCCGACGAATGCCGCACTGTTCTACTATGATGGCACTGATTTACACGGCAAGCCGATCGTGTGGATATCCAATGCCTATCATGCGCGGGCGAAGCAGGCGGAGGCCGCCGACGCCGAGCTTCAACGGGAAGAGATGGTTGCGGCCCTGTTGGTGATGCTCGGCGCAGGCAAAGGAGGCTCGGATCTTCAGCGGTTGTACCGAAAGGCGTCCTCCACCGCGGAATCGCGGCAACGTCTGGGCGTTGCTCTCGAGAATGCCATCGAGCGAATGAGCGAAAAGGTCGTCCACTATTCGTCGCGCGAGCGTCGGTGGATCTTCGCACATCTCACCGCCGGGATGCCGCGGGCGCGCGTACTCCAGCTACTTCGGACGCAAAGTTTAACGGTGAAGAGCGGTTCGGTCCCGGCGACGCATGACGGCCGACAAACTTTGCTCGTAAATCTCCCCGGAACTTTCGAGCCCGGCTGTTATTTTTCCAGCAATATTACGATCGCCTTCGATGCGTCGGTACGACTCTATAAGATCGACCTCAGTCAACCAATTCCCGATTGTCTGTAACCCCACAAACCGCCGATATCGTCGAGCGTTCGCGCACGTGCTCCCCTACGGCGCGGGCGTGTACGGCAATACGTACGTGAAGTGCGTCGGTGCGGCGAGGTTCGCTAACCGCACCGTGCGCAACGCGTGCGCGGTTGCAATCGTGACGGCGAGCAACGCGTTGCCCGCGCTTGCGCCGTCGCCGAGATCGATCGCGACATCGTGCAGCGTCGCACCGGCGAAGAGCGCATCGCCGTCGCTTCCGCCGCCGGCGAGCGCGGAGAGCGCAACGCTCCGCGCGGCAAGCGCGGTAATTCCCGCATAGCGTTGCGCGATCACGGGCGCGGCTACGCCGCTCGGGTCGAGCTCGCTGCGCAGGACGCTCGCGGGCTGCGCGCTTCCGGCGGCGACCCAGCGATACTCCACGATGCGTTCGCCGAATCCGGCATGGCGCGTGCGCAGATCGAACGCATGCGCGTCGAGATTCGGAGCGCCCGCGCTATCGGTCGCCGGAATCGCAAAGCCGGTCGCCGTCTCGTTATCGCTGCGAATCGCGGCGATCAG
>DAHUYY010000309.1 GCA_027306845.1 Vulcanimicrobiota bacterium
GAACGGGTACGTCGCGTAGCTGACCAGTTCGCCCGCGCGCACGGTGAACCATGAGACACTCTTGCCGCGAACGCCGGCGTTGCGCACCGCGATCCACTGCCATTCGCCGGGCAGGTGTGGCTCGAGGTCCGGCGGCACAGCGGTAACGTCAAGCCCGGCCGCGCGCTCGATGCCGGCCCACAGGTACTTCGGCGGAAACCACGGCGAAAGCATCATGCCCTGGTTCGTGAGCGCCTCGCCGTGGAGCCATTCGGAAAACTGGCCCGGCACCGTGTTGTTGCGGCGCGGGTCTTCCGCGTAATGGTGAAAGCTCGCCGCGAGCGCATAGACCATGAACGACGGGTTGTACTCTGCCGCGGCTGCGGCAAACCAGAACGTCGGACCGCCCCACACACCGCCAAGCAAACCGTAGCCGTGTGCCGGCCCGTATGCGACGTCATCGCGCGGCACCGTATGCAGCCCGGCAGCGGTCCAAAACTGGGGCCTGCTCAACGTCGCGATGATGTTCGTCGCGACGTCGCGGTCCGCAACACCGAAGAGCACGGGAAAGACGAGGTCGCTCGTCACATCCGTGCGTTTCTTTCCGTTTTCGCCGATCGCCAAGTAGTAGAGCATGCGATCCCTATCGAGGAGATGTTCGTTGATCGCGGCGCGCAGCGCGTGCGCTTCATTTTCGAACTGCTTGGCCGATGGTTCGTCGCCAAGCTCCTTCGCTAGCAGCGCCATCGTAGCGATCGCCGCGTACGACTCAGAGTTGATCTCGGTCGTCGCGCCGGAGAGGCGGTAGCCTTCGATCACATTTCGCCAGCCGACGATCCCTTGCTCGCCGGTTCCCGGAGCGCGGCAGAACACGAGCCCGCGTTCGTCGCGCTGCGCGAGCAGGAAGCGTGCCGCTCGCATCGCGTTCGGGTAGACGCGCTTCAGGAACTCGCGATCGCCGGTGACGCAGTAATGGTGCCACAAGGATATGAGGATGAGCGGCGTGTCGTCGTTGACGCTCAGGCCGTAGTCCTCCGCCCTTCCGTTGCGAATGTCGAAGAACTCGACCACCATGCCGTTGGGCTTCAAATGCTCCATATACCAGAGCAATGAGTCGCGCGAGAAGTGCGGCGTGATCATGTCCGAGCCGAGCGCAAACCACGCGGTGTCGCGCGCGACGCTATTGTTCGAACGCGTCGGATCGTTGACGAAGCACCAGCCTTGCCCGGCGTAGAGTTCCGAACGAAGCATGTTTGCCTTCGCCCACAGCACGCCGCGATTCACCTCTGCGTCAGGCGTCATGAGCACCGCACGCTGCAGGATCGTATCGTAGTGCTCGCGCGTGCGCTCCAGAGCGCGATCCGCCGTCAGCAACCCTTGGGAGGTTGCGCGCGCGTCCTCCTCGCCGTCGAGAGAGAAGCTGAGAACGAATGCGAACCTCGCGCTCTCACCAGGTCGCAGGCTGTGCTCCAGGTGAAAGATTCCGATCGCATCGTCGGACGGTGAAAGCACCGCATTGCCAAGCGTCCCCGGAAAGCGGTCTGCGCTCGCCTTCGCGATGTCCTCGGTCACTTCGTAGGACGCCGGCTGGACCGAGCACGCGGCGACGCGAACGATTTTCTCGTCGTCGCAATCGGCTGCGACGAACGCGCGAAGCTTCGCATCGTATGAGGCGCGCACGGGATGACGGTGACCGCCGTGCAGCCGTACCGACGCATAGGTTGCGACCTCGAGGCTCTCGCTCTGCTCGTTGCGCAGCTCTACCATGTAGTACGCCGCAGGCGGATCCACGTCGGTTCGGTCGGCGAGCTGAGGTTGGCCGCTGAGCATGAAAATACGTTCGT